>NZ_JBHUOR010000034.1:0-40879 GCF_042686175.1 Kurthia populi
GGGAATGGTAATTCCCAATTTATACATAAAAATAGAGAAGGTGATGTCAAATTCGACATCACCTTCTCTATTAAAGGCTGGAATTTTCACTTATGTCCCAGCCTCCTTTTTTAATGAATTAATCATTTTAGCGCTGTTCAAAACTCTAAAAAGGAAAAATCATTTCAATTCTGTACGCGATTAACACTGCATCCACTACAGGATAAGGAGTACTAGAAAGGTAAAACATTAAATTGATGAATCTTACGTTCCCTAATTAACTATAGCCTTTTTGCTCATTTTTCAAACGTCCAGACGGCAAAAATTTCCTTTCTGCGAGCCATTCCGCTACACTGTTAAGTAAGAAACGGAGTGATTTTCATGTGGTCAATCATCTTTATCATTCTTGCAATCCTGTTAGTTATTATTGGCAGTATTCCCGAAAAAATCATGATGCCCTTTGCACAGGCAGATGGTGCTTACTGGCGCATCCATTACACGCGTATTGTCGCACTACTAGGCGCCTTTGCATTACTTATTTTAGCAGTCATTAGTTTTTTCAATTGAATACAAAAAGAGGGACTGGGACAAACACTAACTGACCTAAAAATCTGAGACAACATAAAAAGAAAAAGACACTTTCAAGGGTATACAATCTTTGGAGGGGTTTTTTGATGGGCAAAAAACAAACGGATTCATACGAAACAAAAAGGAAAGCCACTCGAGATAAAGTTGGCAAATGTGCCAGTGAATGAAATGATGAAGGTATGTGAGATTAAAAATAATACACAGATTTATTAATGGGTGAAGTGGTATCAAGATGGAGGGGTGCATCGATTACAACAGCCTCTTGGAAAACAATACAGCTATGGAAAAGGACCATTACAAGAAGATTTAGATGAAGGGATAGCGCATAACAATCCGCAAGCAGTCAAAGAAAAAGGCGTTATCATGAGCATGTCCCGCAAAGGCATGCCCGCTGATAACGCCATCATTGAAACGTTTCACGCCAGTCTAAAGTGCGAAACGTTTTATCTTGAAGGGCTTTTGAGAACGACAAATGACGTTGTCGTTCAAACCGTTCAAGCATACATCAACTACGATAATCATACGCGAATTTTGGCAAAGTTAAACCACCTTTCTCCAGTTGANCACGTCATTTTCTTTTTTTAGCGTTCGCAACGAAAAAACGGAACCGCGCCACAGTGCGATTCCGGTTTTTCGTTGCTCATAAGAGAGGTTGTTACACGTATGTCAAAGCCTCTTTCGTATGTTAATTAAGCTTCTACTAATGAAGCAACTTTGTTTGCTGCTGCTTTAACTGCTGTGAAGCCAGCTTCTTTAATTTCTGCTGCTTGTGCTGCGTTTGCATTGTGACCTTCGATAATTACTTCATCGATGATTTCCATGCCGTATACGCCGCCAATTACATTACGCATGTAGTTAACTGACATTTCCATACCTGCTGTTTCTGGTGTTGAGTAGTAACCGCCACGAGCGTTTAATAATACTGCTTTTTTGTCAGTTAATAATGATACTAATTGACCTTGTTCGTTGTATTTGAATGAGAAGCCTGAAGCGTAAGTGTAATCAATGAAAGTTTGTAACGCTGCAGGAATTGTTAAGTTCCATAATGGGAATGCGAATACAACTACATCTGCGTTTGTTACTGCTTCGCGCGCTTTGTTTTGAGCCGCCATTACACGTGCTTGTACGCCTTCTAATTCGTTACCAGCTTGTAAGTTACCGTAAGCATCAAATACATCTTGACCAAAGTAAGGCATATCTTCAGCAAATACGTCAAATGTTGAAACGTTTACGCCTGCTTTGCCTTCTAATTCATTCATGAATACTTCGTACATTTTTGATGATACACCTTGGTCCGCTGGGCGGTTGTTTGCTTTTACTACTAATACGTTTGTCAAAATAAACTCTCCCTTAACTAATCAATTATTTATCACAAAATTATTTATCTCAAACTTAAGATAAACTAATTCTAATTAATTTCTACAAAATAATCAATAGTTATGCACTCAGACTTTTGACCGATTTTTAAAATTTACAATTATCCCCGTCACAGCTTGCTGAATCGTCACCAAACATTTTTAGTGTTGGTTTTAAGTTTTCCTCTTCTGCAACTTGTTGAATCGCCTTTGTGAAGACGTCATTTGGTTGAGCACCTGAAATCGCATATTTATCATTAATAACGAAAAATGGTACACCACGCACGCCAATTTGTTGCGCTTCTTGCATATCAATTAATGTTTCAGCCGCAAAACGCTCATCTTGTAATGCCGATTTCACAGCATCCTCTTCAAGTCCAACTTCTTTTGCAAGTGCTACTAATACCGTTTCATCACCAATACGCTTGTTCTCTGTGAAATAGGCTTTTAGTAAGCGTTCTGTTAATTCTTTTTCTTTGCCCACTGTTGCTGCATATTTTGCAAGGCGATGTGCCTTAAATGTGTTTTCAGGATGCATGTTATCAAAATGATATTCTAGCCCTACTTCTGCTGCACGCGCAGTAATCCCTTCTGATTGTTGCTTCATCGCTTCAGGAGTGGCACTATATTTTTTCGCTAATGCTTCATGAATCGTTTCAGTTGTTCCTACTGGTGTGTTTGGATCTAGTTGATACGCTTTAAATTCTACCTCTGCTTGACTGGCAAAGCCTGTTTCCTCTAATGCCATTTCTAGCTCACGTTTGCCAATATAGCAAAACGGACATACATAATCTGACCATACTTGAATTTTCATTTCTCTTCACCTCAGCGTAATTGTAGCGACATTTAAAATAGAATGCATCTTTATTGCCTACTAAAAAAGGACCTCCACAAATGTGGAAGCCCTTTTTCCTACTACTTAAGCAAATTGTTCAGTTAACACTGGTACGATTTGTTTTTTACGAGACACAACGCCTGGTAATTTGATTTGACCGTTTTCTACAGTAGCGTTAAATGCTTTTGCAGATTCTTCGATCACTGAACCAGCTGGTACTGCTACAGAATCGTTATTTAAAATATCTGTTACAACGAAGAAGAATAAATCTAAGCCCTTTTCAGCTACTTCTTTGTTTAAAAGATTTGTTAATTCGTCTTGGCGGCTAAGTACGTCGTTTACGTCAACTGCATTCACTTGAGCGATGACAATTTTTTTACCGTTCATATCGAATTCTTTTGCATCAAGGCTTAATAAATCTTCTAATGCTTTATCAGAAAGGTCAGCGCCTGCTTTAAGCATTGCTAAGCCGTATTCGTCTAAGTTTACACCAGCGATTTCTGCAAGTTCTTTTGCAGCTTTCACATCTTGCTCTGTGCAAGTTGGTGATTTTAATAATAATGTATCAGAAACGATAGCAGATACCATTAAACCAGCGATGTTTGCAGGTACTTCGATGCCGTTTTCTTTAAAGATTTTATTTAAGATTGTCGCTGTACAACCTACAGGCTCAGCACGGTAGTAAAGAGGTGCTGCTGTTTCGAAGTTTGCGATACGGTGGTGATCGATTACTTCTGTGATTGTTACATCCGCAATATCATCTGCTGATTGTTGGAATTCATTGTGGTCAACTAGGATTACTTCGTTCGCTTCAGTCGCTACTTTTTCTACAAGGCGAGGTGCTTCAAAGCCGAATTTTTCTAATGCGAATTTTGTTTCGTCATTTGGTTCACCTAAACGTACTGCTTCTGCTTCTACGCCTAGTTGATTTTTAAGGTACGCATAGACTAATGCGGATGTGATTGTATCTGTATCTGGGTTTTTGTGTCCGAAAACAAGAACTTTACTCATGTCAAAAATTCCTCCTAATATTTGCTTTTTACCGACTTCATTTTACCATAATTATTCTTTAAAAAGAACGCCTCTTCATTAAAACAGAGTGACTTACTATTATATGTATTTTTTAACAAACTAAGCATTTTTTTAATGAATTTTGAGAATTTTTTTCATATTTTTACAGCCATTAGTCACAAAAATATGGTACGATTCTGATAGATTGAGCTTTTAAAGTTAAAGAGGTGTCGTTTTGGAACAGCATATTGAAAAGAAATATATTCCATTATCCAACTATTTTCAGTCTACACAGCAGTCGACGATTCAACTGTCATTTACTGAAATTGAAAACATTCTCGGTCAAAAACTGCCAAACGCCTCTTATCTAAATAAGAGCTGGTGGCAAAAAACAAAATCTCCATTAAAACATTTTCTTGCATGGACAATGAATGGTTATCAAGTAACGGCGGTGCAACCGGGCTACTATGTAACATTCCATAAGCCTGTGCAATACGAAAATTCAGGAGAAACGACAGATGATGCAACTGCCTATCCATTTATTATTAGACAAGCTGAACTAGATGATGCGCGTGACATTGTCCTTTTAGGTGAACAATTATCGCTTAAAATGTTCAAGTATCCATACGGGCAGCAACATCAAAAATACTCTGTACAAAGCTTACGCAAAAGTATCGCAGAATGGAAAGTTGCGAACACATCCATCATGCTACTTGCAATCGTACGCGGCGAAATTGGTGGTTATTTATTTTTAGAAGGCTATCATTCTCCGTATTTAAAGCACCGAGCAACCTTAACTATTGGCCTTTTAGACGCTCACACGAATAAAGGCATTGGGACGAGACTAATGGCAGGTGCAGAAGAATGGGCAATCAAAAATAAGCTTCGTCGCTTAGAATTAAACGTTGCTAAAACAAATGAAGCAGCAATTGCCCTATTCAAAAAATTCGATTATGTCGTTGAAGGTGAATGCCATGATGCGATTTTAATTGATGGGCATTTTGAAAACGAATTAATAATGAGCAAAACGTTATAAAAAAAGAGGCAAGGATACGATATCCTCACCTCTTTTTTATTTATCCACAATTCCTGTCATCGTGAAAAAAGTTATCCACAGGCGCTACAACTCTAACTTGCGCTCTGTATATTTATCCAAGCGTTCACGGTTGACCTTATAGCCGATCCCCGGTGCATCCTTCATATGGACATAACCACCCTCTACATCTACGATTGGGTCAATCAAGTCCTCATACCAGTAATGATCTGAGCCTGCCGTATCACCAGGCATCGTAAATCCTTCAAGTGATGTTAATGCGACCGCATGCGCACGCCCGATACCAGACTCAAGCATTCCCCCGCACCACACTTTAATGCCGTGATGTAGACATAAATCATGAATACGACGTACTTCCTCTAGCCCGCCAACACGCGCTTGCTTCACATTAATGACACCACAGCCTCGAAGTTCAATCGCTGTCACAACGTCTTCGTACGAATGAATACTTTCATCTAAACAAATCGGCGTCGTAAGTTCCTTTTGTAGCTTCGCATGATTTAAAATATCATCTGCCCCGAGCGGCTGTTCTATCATCATTAAATGAAAAGCATCTAGCTGACGCAAGGTGTCCATATCGTCTAATGTATAGGCTGAATTGGCATCGGCCATGAGTGGCATATCTGGGTAGCGTTCACGAATCGCGCGAATTAGTTGCACGTCATTACCCGGCTTGATTTTCACTTTAATGCGTCCGTAGCCATCCTCAAGCGCCGCATCAATTTTGTCATATAACTGACTTGTAGTTGGTTGAAGACCAATGCTAACGCCTACCGCGATTTTTTCACGCGTACCACCAAGTACTTTCCATAACGGCTCGCCTAATCGTTTCGCATAAGCATCCCACACCGCACATTCAACAGCCGATTTCGCCATCATATTGCGGCGGATTGGTTTGAAAAACTGTGTCACTTCTCGAGGATGTTCGATATCCCGGTTCAATAAAATTGGTGCTAGAAAGGATTCAATAATATGCCAGCAAGTAGCCGTTGTTTCCTCGGTATACCAAGGTGCTTCAAAAGCTTCTCCCTCACCATAACCACAATTCCCTAATTCATCATATACTTCAACAATTAAAAAGCGCTTCTCCTGAACAGAGCCAAAGCTCGTTGTAAACGGTGCTTTCATCGTCATGTTCATTTCACGTAAAACAATTTTTTCTATGCGCATTATGCTTCACTTCCCTTATACATTCATCGCATTCATTTTCGCATACTGCATCGCATTTATGACGGTATTTGTTAAAATTTCTACGCCATTAATTAATTGCGCATGATCAAACTTCATATGTGGATGATGTAAACCAGGTGACACACCACAACCAAGGCCTAGCATCGCGGCTTTTACATTTGGACGTTTCTTTGTATAGAAGTGGAAATCCTCGCCGCCTGGTGTCACAACAGGCTCTGCTAAATGCTTATCGCCAACAGATTGTACAATCGAACGACGTAAAATCTCTTCAGCCTCTTCATCTACTTCTGCGGCTGGAATATTTAATAACATCTTTGCATTGATTTGCGCATCGTACATTTCGCGAACAGAACGAATGGCGCGCTGAATCCCTGCATCTAGCTGCTCCATTGCCGCATTCGTTTGAGCGCGGGCGTCCATTGTCAGCATAGCCTTACCAGGAATCGTATTCCCATGACCGACACCAGCGGAGAATTTCGTTACTTTTACCGACCATGAAATGCGTGTGTCGACGCGAATTGTTTTTAATGCTTCAATGACACTGCCACCAATCTCAATGGCATTTTTGCCTAAGTGAGGACGTGCTGCATGCGCCTCTTCTCCGTAAATTTCACATTGCATCATCATCGATGCTCCGTGGTATAGTGCGGGTGCATGTTTGCCCACTGGAAGTTCTTGAATTGGTCGTACATGCACACCGAATAAATAATCAACATCATCAATGAGGCCACGTTCAACGATTGATAGGGCCCCATTTCCTTTTTCTTCTGCAGGTTGAAAAATCACACGAATCGTTCCACCTGTTTGAAGTGTGAAATCTTGTGTTTCTTTTAATTTTTTCAGCATGAGCAATACGCCAACCGCCATTGTCATATGCCCATCATGCCCACAAGAGTGATTGGCTTTATGTACACCATCGACCTCCTGGAACAACGAATCAATATCCGTACGCAGTCCAATAACTGGCGCACCGCTCCCAATTTCAACATAAAGTCCTGGTGAATCTTCGAATAAACGCGGCTCATATCCTTCGTCTGCTAATAATTGCGCTAAATATTTTGTCGTTTCCCATTCTTCCCAACTCGGCTCCGGATTTTCATGTAAGTATTCAAAGAGATTCCGTAACCTTGGCTCTAATGCATCTAAGTAGGCTTGCCTAATCATGTTCATCCCATCCTTTTTATATAAAAACTGCTTTTTTACCTGTACCCTTTATCAGTAAATTATAACGTGCTCGTGACGTTCATGAAACAGCAAAAAAGGACAATGACGGAGCGCATCATTGTCCTTTACAGCAAGTTATTTAAATGCTTGTGCAGCTTTCACTGCTTTATGCCAACCTTCAATAAGTTTTGAGACCTCTTTTTTCTCCATCTTAGGCTCAAAATCTTTATCTAGTTTCCAGTACTCTGCAATTTTTTCTTGTGACTCCCAGAAGCCTACAGCAAGACCTGCAAGGTAAGCTGCACCAAGTGCCGTCGTCTCATTAATTTCTGGGCGCTCTACTGGGACATTCAGTAAATCTGATTGGAATTGCATTAAGAAATCATTTTTCACAGCCCCGCCATCGACACGTAAACGCTCAAGTGGAATGCCCGAATCTTCTTCCATCGCATCAAGTACATCATGTGTTTGGTATGCAAGTGATTCAAGTGTAGCACGGATAAAGTGCTCCTTCGTTGTGCCACGTGTTAAACCAAAGAATGCTCCACGTACGTCTGAATCCCAGTACGGTGTACCAAGCCCAACAAATGCTGGTACCATATAGACACCATCTGTTGAATCGACACGTTTTGCGTACTGCTCACTTTCTGCTGAATCTCTAAACATACGTAGACCGTCGCGGAGCCACTGGATTGCGGAGCCGGCCACGAAAATACTACCTTCTAACGCGTACGTTACCTTCCCATCAATGCCCCACGCAAGCGTTGTAAGTAAGCCATGTTCTGAGCGAACTGCCTTTTCACCTGTATTCATTAGCATGAAACAACCTGTGCCGTATGTGTTTTTAACCATTCCTTGCTCAAAGCACGCTTGACCAAATAATGCTGCCTGCTGGTCCCCTGCAATGCCAGCAATCGGTACTTCATGACCGAAGAAATGCTTTGATGCCGTATGACCATATACTTCAGATGAGGGCTTTACTTCTGGCAGCATGGATTTTGGTACTGTTAGAATTTCTAATAACTCATCATCCCACGTTAAATCATAAATATTGTACATCAGTGTACGTGATGCATTGGAATAATCCGTTACATGTACATCACCATTTGTTAGCTTCCAAATAATCCACGTATCGATTGTGCCAAATAGCAAGTCACCCGCTTCCGCCTTTTCACGAGCACCCTCCACATTATCTAAAATCCACTTTACTTTTGTTCCTGAGAAATACGCGTCAATTAACAGCCCCGTCTTATCTCGAAATAAATCGGCATGACCTGCATCACGTAGCTCCTGGCAAATTTCTGCTGTTTGACGTGACTGCCATACAATCGCATTGTAGACAGGCTTGCCGGTATTTTTATCCCAAACGACTGTCGTTTCACGCTGATTTGTAATACCGATTCCTTCAATTTGTGAAGCACTAACATTTTTCTCTGATAATACGCCTGCAATACAAGATAAAATAGAGCTCCAAATTTGTTCAGGATCATGTTCTACCCACCCAGACTTCGGAAAATATTGCTTAAACTCTTGCTGAGAAGTATGAAAGATTTTACCGTCTTCATCAAATAAAATTGCGCGAGAACTTGTTGTTCCTTGATCTAATGCCATAATGTATTTTTTCGTCATAAAATAATTCCCTCCAAGTTTAATAATCTTCTTTTGCGCTCTTAATTGTCATTTGTGCCCCAATTAAAATAATTAAAACAACGACGCCACAAATCCAAAACGCAATTGAGTTTTCACCTTCAAAAATCTGCTTAAAGAATAACGCGCCAAATACACCACCTACAATCGGTCCAACAATCGGCACCCATGCATACCACCAACCAGATGAACCTTTACCTGGAATCGGTAATAATGCATGTACAATACGCGGTCCTAAATCACGTGCTAGATTAATCGCATAACCGGTTGGTCCACCAAGTGCCATACCAATTACGACAATTAGCATACCGACTAAAAATGGATTCAACCCATCTGTAATTTCATTTGTGCCTAACGCAAGAATCCCTAATACAAGCGCAAACGTCCCAATCATCTCAGCTGTTATATTTGATAATGGATGCTTAATTGCAGGCATTGTTGCGAATACACCTAACTTCGCGCCAGGGTCCTCTGTTCCTATCCAATGAGGTAAATATAAGAAGTACACTAATACTGCACCTAAAAAGGCCCCAATCACTTGCGCTAAAATGTATAATGGCACATCTGCCCATGGAAAATTCCCAATACTCGCTAATGCAATCGTAAGTGCTGGATTTAAATGCGCACCACTAACGCCGCCTACTGCATAGGCTGCCATTGCTACTGCTAAGCCCCATGCAAACGTAATGACAACCCAACCGCCACCAAATAAAATCAAAAGCATCGTACCAACTAGCTCTGCTGTAAACGTAGACATCGTATTCCTCCTTTTTGAACAAAGTCAATCCAAATACCCCAATTATGGTTTTTTAAGACATAATTGGTTAAATAAATCAGTCTATTTCATATAAAAAAGAGGCACAGATTTCTCTGGCCTCTCCTCTTAGTCAATTTCTAATTGCTTTGTTTCTTTTCCAAGCACAAGTACGGCAATAACGGCAAGCGCAATCGCAATTGCGAAAATCGTAAAAATTGGTCCGAGTCCATATCCTGCTGCTGTCAGTGAACCAACAACAAGTGGTCCAATAACGCCTCCCACTCGGCCGACACCAGCTGCTAGACCAACACCTGTCCCGCGAATCATCGTCGGATAATTTTCTGGCGTATAAGCATACATTGCACCCCATGCACCTAAATTAAAGAAGGATAGTAGCATGCCAAACATCACAAGCATTGTCGCATCTGTCGCAAAACCAAAAGCCAACGCACTTAATGCTGTTCCTGTTAAATAAACGGCTAATACCCATTTACGCCCCATTTTTTCAATTAACCAAGCTGCTGTAAAATACCCTGGTAGCTGCGCTAATGTCATAATCAACACATATTCAAAGCTTTGAATTAAACTGAAGCCCTTCATGACCATCACACTTGGTAACCAAAGGAACATGCCGTAATAAGAAAACACCACCATAAACCAAAGCACCCACAGCATCGTTGTGGCACGGGCGTATTTTTTCGTCCATACCGTTTTAATGTTTTGCATCACGCTTGTACGTGCTTCTTTTGAAATGGCTTCATATTTCTTTGAGTCCGGCAATTTCACACGTAAATATACCGCGTAAAGTGCTGGTATCGCTGTCAGCACTAATGCCACGCGCCAGCCATATTCAGGAATAATAAAATAAGAAATAACTGCTGCTAAAATCCAGCCTGCTGCCCAAAAGCTTTCTAATAAAACGACGATCCGTCCACGTTCATGTGGCTCAACACTTTCAGATACAAGTGTTGATGCTACCGGCAATTCGCCGCCAAGACCTGCGCCAATAATGAAGCGTAAAATTAAAAAGGCCGTTAATGTCGTTGTGAAGGCAGATAGACCACTTGCTAATGAGAAAATCAAAAGCGTCCACATAAAGACATTTTTTCGGCCGTACTTATCTGCTAAAATCCCACAAAGTACAGCCCCTACTGCCATCCCAATTGAATTGACACTACCAATCCAACCCATTTGAGTTGGTGTCAAATTCCAGTCAACGGCAAGCGCTGCTACAACGAACGATAAAATACCGACATCGAGCGCATCAAAAAGCCAACCGACACCCGCTGTTGCTAATAAACGATTGCGCGTCATTGGCTTTGTTGCTGTTTCATTTTTTGTTGTCATGTCACTCTTCCACCTGTCTTGTCACTAGTATACGCATAATATACACTTATTTTATTTTCGTGACAACATTTATTTTTTTCGAATTGTTCGGAAAATTTGTGCTATTCTAGAGGAATATAAAAGAATCTATTGAATCTATAGTTAATTAACGGTAAAATGTCTTTTATAGAAAAACAACTGTTTATTCAGTGCGAACAAAAAGGAGATTATTGCATATGTGGAAAGGCTTATTAGACAATTACAAAGAATACTTACCAATCACAGAAAATACACCAGCTCTAACACTTCACGAAGGTAACACACCTTTAATTCATTTAGAAACACTTTCTAAAGAGCTAGGTATTGAACTACATGTAAAATTCGAAGGCCTAAACCCAACAGGCTCATTCAAAGACCGCGGGATGGTTATGGCAGTAGCAAAAGCTATTGAAGAAGGTAGCAAATGCGTCATTTGTGCATCTACTGGTAATACATCTGCTGCGGCTGCTGCATATGCTGCTCGCGCTGGTATCCAAGCGCTTGTTGTTATTCCAAAAGGCAAAGTTGCTGCTGGTAAACTAGCACAAGCTTATATGTACGGCGCAAAAATTATTGAAATCGACGGGAACTTTGACGAAGCGCTACAAGCGGTTCGTGATATTAGTGAAACAACGGATGTTGCACTTGTAAACTCAGTTAATCCATACCGTCTTGAAGGTCAAAAAACAGCAGCCTTTGAAGTATGTGATCAATTAGGTGATGCACCAGAAATCCTAGCAATTCCTGTAGGGAATGCTGGTAACATCAGCGCTTACTGGAAAGGCTTCAAAGAATATAATGAGAAAAAAGGTACTCGTTTACCAAAAATGTTCGGCTTCGAAGCGGAAGGTGCTGCGGCAATCGTTCAAGGCGCACCAATCGCTAATCCTGAAACAATCGCAACAGCTATTCGTATCGGGAATCCAGCAAGCTGGAAACTAGCAGAAGCTGCACGCGATGAATCAAACGGTAAAATCGGTTCAGTTACAGATGAAGAAATCTTAAATGCTTATCGTCAAATCGCCGCAAAAGAGGGCGTATTTGCAGAGCCAGGCTCAGCCGCTTCAATTGCTGGTGTTATCCAATCTGTTGAAAATGGCTCAATTCCAAAAGGCAGCCAAGTCGTAGCAGTGCTGACTGGTAACGGCTTAAAAGACCCAGACACAGCAGTAAAAGCTTCTACAGTAGAAATGGTTTCACTTCCAAATGACGAAGATGAAATCCGTAAGTATATCGAGAGTGTACTGTAATATGGCAAAGACTTGGTCAATTACCGTACCTGGTAGTACAGCGAATCTAGGCCCTGGTTTTGACTCTATTGGTTTAGCACTTGGCCTTTATTTGAAATTAGAAGTGACGTTGCAAGATGAATGGGAATTTGAACATCATTCGGTGCATCTTCCTGAGAAATTCACTGTAGAAGAGCATCTTGTGTACACGGTCGCAAAGGAAGTTGCTGAACGCTTTGATGTCGAGCTACCGGGCTGTAAAATTGTTATGACAAGTGAATTACCACTTGCGCGTGGACTTGGTAGTTCAGCTTCTGCAATTGTTGCAGGAATTGAAGTAGCAAATCAAGTATGTGAGCTGAATTTAACACTTGAGCAAAAATATACATTAGCTTCTCGCATTGAGGGCCATCCAGACAATGCTTCTGCCTCTGTTTGTGGAGGTCTTACGATCGGTGCAAGCTTACCAAACGGTGATCTTGAGTTAATTCATACACAGGATGTTCAAGCAGCATTCGCTGTTTTCATTCCAAACGTAGAATTAAAAACAGCGGAGGCACGTAAAGTATTACCGGCTCAGTATGATAAAGCATACGCAGTTCATGCTAGCGCCAACGCCAATATGCTAACGGCTGCACTATTAACAAAGGATTATAAGCGCGCTGGTAAGTTTATGGAACATGATTTATTCCATGAACCATTCCGTGCAAACTTAATTCCAAATTACCATGAGATTCGTCAAACAGCGAAAGATGCAGGCGCCTACGGTACAGCGATTAGCGGTGCTGGTCCGACTGTGATTTCTCTGTTACCGATTGAAAAAGTAACAGCTTTCGTTGAAAAAATGAAGCCGCTATTCCCTACTTATGATATCCAGGCTGTTCGCGTGGATACAAAGGGTGTTCAAGTAGAAATTCATGAAACGATCAATTAAATTTTGAATTGACGACAGGTTGCTATGATGCAATTTGTCGTCTTTTTTATTTGTGCAAAATTTTTATAGTTGACTTTTCATTTTAGTTGTAACTATAATGGTTACATCAAATAAATGTGGTGGTGAAAAACGATGGTGAACAGTCGTTTTGCCGTTGCAATTCATATTTTATCATTGATTGCTACTACTTCTGATAAAGCTCTTTTAACGTCAGATTTTATTGCTGGTAGCGTCAATACAAACCCTGTTGTGGTCCGCAGAATTAGCAGCCTTTTAAAAAAGGCAGGTTTAATTTCATCAAGGAAGGGAATTTCTGGTTATGAGCTTACTAAAAAAACTGAAGACATTTCCTTATATGATATTTACCGTGCTGTAGAAGAGCCTAAAGAATTATTCGCTATTCATCAGGCACCTAATCCAGCTTGCTCAGTTGGTAGACAAATTGGTACAACCTTAACGGATGTTTTCGGTTCAGTACAACAGGCGATGGAAAATGAATTGCGCTCGCAAACTTTACAGAGCATATTAGATCGCCTGAAATAATGCGATCTTTATTTTCACCCCACCTGTAACTGAAATGATTACAACTTATATTAGGAGGAATTTTATTATGAAAATCGGTGTTATTGGCGCAACAGGTAAAGCAGGAAACAAAATTTTAAAAGAGGCAAATAAACGTAACCATGATGTCACAGCAATCGTGCGTGATGCATCTAAATTAAAACAAAAAGATATTCCGGCAATCGTTGGCGATGTATTCGACTTAACAACAGAAGATGTAAAAGACTTTGATGTTGTCATCAATGCATTTGGTGCACCATTCGGTAAAGAAGAATTACACGTTACTGCTGGTCGTCATTTAATCGATATTTTCTCACCAATTGATACACGCTTAATCGTTGTTGGTGGTGCAGGTAGTCTCTATGTTGATGACGAGCAAACGACAAAATTAATCGATACACCTGAATTCCCGAAAGAATTCGTTCCAACAGCTGCTAATCAAGCTCAAAACTTAGAAGATTTAAAAGCATCTACTGTAAACTATACATTTGTCAGCCCTTCTGCTGTATTTGACCCAGACGGTAACCGTACAGGCAACTATATTTTAGGTACAGATAAATTACTAGTGAACAATGATGGTGATAGCTATGTATCCTATGCAGACTTCGCTGTGGCACTTTTAGATGAGGTTGAAACACCAGCATTTGAAAAACAACGCTTCACAGTCGCATCAGATAAAGGCGTGTCAATTCCAAATCCTCTATAATTACTAGCGATCAACAGACAGGTTTAGCTAAAATAAATGAACAAATAAAAAAGGAATCGTGTTTTTGGCACGATTCCTTTTTTATTTAAGCTAGTAACAATAAACTTACAGCCATAACCGCCATACCGAGTACGACGCCATAAATCGATGTATGTGTCTCGTCATATTCGCGTGCGGCGGGTAATAATTCATCTAATGAAATAAAGACCATAATCCCTGCGACACCGGCAAAAATCACGCCAAACATCGTATCTGTTAAAAATGGCATTAAAATTAAATAGGCAACAATTGCCCCTAATGGCTCTGATAAACCGGATAGGAAGGATAAATTAAAGGCGCGTTTGCGGTCCCCTGTCGCATAGTACAACGGTACAGCAACGGCAATCCCCTCTGGAATATTATGAATGGCAACGGCAATCGCGATTGCAAAGCCAAGTTGTGGATCTTCAAGCGCTGACATAAACGTCGCGATTCCTTCAGGGAAGTTATGAATCGCAATCGCTAGTGCTGTGAAGACACCCATCTTTTTAAGCTTCGTAAATTCTGCAGCAGATGGCTCACGCTGTAAATCCTCTACTTTTTTAACTTCATGCGGATTTTCCGCATTCGGGATTAATCGGTCAATTAACGCGATCAATAGCATACCACCAAAGAAGCCCATAACGGTATACGCATATCCCTGTGTCTCACCTACTGCAGCTGTTAATGAATCTTTTGCCTTCACAAAAATTTCTACAAGAGATACATAAATCATAACCCCTGCTGAAAAACCAAGGGCAAATGATAAGAATTTTGTATTTGTGCGAGACGTAAAAAACGCCACTAAACTACCTAATCCAGTCGCCAAACCTGCAAATAACGTTAATGCAAGGGCGTATAAAACGGCTGAATCCACTTCATCACCTCTTCTTATTAAACTTTATTGTTTTCAGTATACCAAAAAAGTTTCTTTAAGGAAACTTTAATTTATGCAAAATCTGCATTAAATCCATAAAAATGATTCGTTGTTTTTATTTTTTAAAACGGCTTACAATAAAAGGACACCTGATTAAAGGAGTTTTTATATGGCCTATATACAAAAAGGAACGAAAGCATTTCGCAATGCTAACCTTGCATTATTCGCGGGAGCATTTAGTACGTATGCAAATCTTTATATGACACAGCCTATCTTACCTGCACTCTCCAAACAATTTGGTGTTTCACCAACGATTGCAAGTTTGTCGCTATCGTTAACAACGTTGACACTTGCGATTGCAATGCTTTTAACGGGTTCCTTATCAGAAGCATGGGGTCGAAAACCAATTATGACGTTTTCGATGATTGCGGTCGGTATTTTATCACTCGCCATTGGCTTCGCACCAAATTTTGAATCTTTACTCGTACTACGCGTCATTCAAGGGGTCGTCTTTGCTGGACTTCCCGCAATTGCGATGGCGTATTTAGCAGAGGAAATGGAGCCGTCGAGCCTCGGTGCTGCGATGGGCTTATATATTAGTGGCAATTCCATCGGTGGCTTGTCGGGCCGAGTCATTATGGGCTCGATGACAGACGTATTTAACTGGCATATTGCGATGGTTTCCATTGGCGTTGTCAGTATTTTACTCGCTATCGCATTTTATTTTTTATTACCAAAATCACAACACTTTATTCCACAAAAACTTGCCTTTAAACCATTATTCAAATCGATGATGGCACATTTAAAAGACCGCGCATTACTCATGTTATTTGCGCTCGGCTTCTTATTAATGGGTGCATTTGTCACCTTATATAACTATGTGGGCTTCCAATTAATCGAGCCACCGTATTCGCTTAGCCAAACGGTTGTCGGCTTTATATTTCTACTTTATTTAGTTGGGACTTTTAGCTCGACTTTTATGGGGAAACTTGCGGATTCACATGGCCGCTTTTCGATTATTTTAATTGCCTTTAGCCTAATGATTGCTGGCGCATTGCTAACATTAAACGGCTGGCTCATTATTAAAATTTTAGGCATCGCCCTTTTCACATTCGGTTTCTTCGGAGGGCATTCTATCGCAAGTGGCTGGGTTGGTGCGCGTGCTACGCATGATAAAGCACAGGCATCCTCACTATATTTATTTTTCTATTATGTCGGTTCTAGCATTGGTGGTACAGTTGGTGGCTTATTTTTCACTGGCTTTGGCTGGAGTGGTGTCATCAGTATGATTATGGTGTTCTTACTAATCGGCATGCTCATTACTATCTTTTTAAATCGCTATACGACTAATTAAAAAAGAGGTTGGGACAAAACACGCCATTTTCCTTTTTTAGCGTTCGCAACGAAAAACTGGAACCGCGCCACCGCGCGATTCCGGTTTTTCTTATGCTCATAGGAGCGGTCGTTTTTACACGTATGTCTCAGCCTCTTTTTTTACGCTTTTTTTCTTGTGCGCATGTACCAATAAACAACGAGCATAAAGAACGCAAAGCCAAGTGACCAGCCGCCGAGTACATCACTCATAAAATGACGTGACCCTGCAACACGAGATAACCCCACAAGGAATGTGCCAAGCTCCGCAACAAAAAAGGCGATACGTTTTTTCGTCTTAGACATACCTGATGTAATTAAAAATGCGGTCGTCATCATATAGAGCATCGACAGCATCGAATGGCCTGACGGGAAACTGTATGATGTCAATTGATCCGGAATAATTGGACGTGGGCGTTCTATAAGAAATTTGAACCCTTGGTTAATAATTGTGCCACCAATAAAAGTGAACAGCACAAACGTCATTTTACGATAGCGTTTTTTCGCTATAAAATAGGCAACTAATATAACCCCGACTATAACAACAAACCAAGTCTCCCCTAGGTAATGAAAAAATTCTAAAAAGGAATTACCCCCAAATAGCTGCTCTCCAAAAGAATCGATATTTCGAATCGCTTCCGTATCAAGCGCAATCCAAATACTTATAAAAACAACTAAAGCGATAAACGCTAAAATATTATAAATAATCAATTTGATTCCTCCTTTATCCTATTGTCTAATTTTCAGAATTCATTGTAAACTAATAAAAAGGGGTGTTTAGGATGCATTATGATGTAATTGTGATAGGAGCAGGTTCAATGGGCATGGCTGCAGGCTATCAATTAGCGAAGGCCGGCAAGCATGTTTTAGTCATAGACCGCTATAACCCACCACATGACCAGGCGAGCCATCACGGCGAAACACGTATTATTCGCTATGCATATGGTGAAGGAGAAAACTATGTACCGCTACTACTTCGTGCGCGCGAATTATGGGCCGAGCTTGAAAAAGAAGTACATAAGGAATTACTCGTACAAGTTGGGACAATTAATGTGAGTCGTAAAGAGAGTACCTTTATGCAAAATGTCATCAAAAGTGCCGAGCAGTACGCATTACCACTCGAAATTCTTACGGCCGATCAAACGATGAAACGCTTCCCAGGCATGTATGTGCCAGAAGATTTCGTTAGTTGCTTCGAGCCTACTGCTGGCTTTTTACGTGTGGAAGATTGTGTGCAGGCATATCGTGACCGAGCTGTTCATTATGGTGCTACAGTACTTGTCAATACACCAGTCGTACGCATTGTACCACAGGAACAGCACATAGAAGTGCACACCAAGTCGTCTGTCCACACCGCAAATCAAATTATTATTACAACGGGTGCTTGGGCAAAAGAAGTGCTACAAGAAGTAGACGTAGACTTACCGGTGACACCAACGCGTAAAACCTTTGCTTGGTACGAGGCAGATGACGCCCTTTACGGCAATGCGCATTATCCGACATTTGGCTATGAATTAGACGATGCCTTTTATTATGGCTTCCCTAGTGACAACGGTGCCGGCTTAAAGGTTGGCCGTCACGATGGCGGCGATGCACTAGACCCAAATGGTGTGCGCGAGGAATTTAATGATGCGGATGCAGCAGATTTAACACGCTTTTTAGATCATTATATGCCACAGCACGGACCGCTAAAATTCGGCAAAACATGTATGTATGCGATGACACCAGATGAAGATTTTATTATCGATCAGCATCCGGATGATGCAAGGATTCATATTGCTGCCGGATTTTCAGGCCATGGCTTTAAATTTGCCTCTGTTGTCGGTGAAATATTAAAGGACTTCGTTGTGAACGGGAAAAGTGACTTGAATTTAACCGACTTCTCCTTACAACGCTTCAAATAAAAAGAGGCTTGGGAATACGCCCAAGCCTCTTTTTTTCATTCAAAATACAGAATGCCTAATGAAACTATAACATGGTTTCTCTAGTTGATAGAACGATAGAGATCGATAATATACTTATACAACAGTCATTTTTAGCGTTGCTTACCTATGCCACTAAGCAAGCAAATTACTCGAAATAACTATGATTAGAACATTTCATAAATGAGACAATTCTGCCTTCTAAAATTAAAATTACTCTTTTATTATGCACACGAAAAAATACGAAAGTCAATGATAATTGATAATGACTATCAATAGATACCTATAAAAAAGAAGCGCGGCATGTGCCACACTTTTTTGAAATTTTTTATTTAATTGTTCCCATTTTGCGAGAAATCCATGGGCTTAATACAAGCATGACAACGAATAATACGATTGCTGTACCGCCAAGGTAACCGAAGTATTGCACTTCAGAAACTTTATCAAATACTTTTGCAAACTGTGCGTTAAGAGCTTGTGCGACAGTACTTGTTAAAAACCATAGTGACATTGCTTGTGCAGCAAATGCTTCTGGCGCAAGTTTTGTTGTAGCTGATAATCCAACTGGTGACATTAATAACTCACCAACTACTACTAAGAAGAATGATGCTACTAACCACCAAGGGCTTACTAGCGCTGTACCACCTGAAGTAATCGCTGGAATAATCATGATTAAGAATGATGCCCCTGCAAATAATAAGGAGAATGAGAATTTAACAGGCGTTGATGGACCTTTTTCCCCTAATTTCATCCAAAGAGCAGCCATAATTGGCGCCATAATGATAATGAATAATGGGTTTAAAGATTGGAATGTTGCTGCAGGAATATCGAATGAACCAATTGAAAGATCTGTACGAGTATCTGCATATCTTGCTAAAATTGTTGAACCTTGCTCTTGAATAACCCAGAACATTGTACCAGTAATAAATAATGGAATGTATGCAAGTAAATGTGATCTTTCTTCTGCTTTTGTTTTCTTTGATGTGAACATCCAGAAGAATACACTAATTGGTGCAAGAACACCGATAACAGTAAAGAAGTTAATTACGTTATTGATTGTAATTAAATCTAAGAAGTATGCAATAACAATTAAGATTGCCACAATAACTAATGTAACAGTGATTTTCTTAAGAATACTTTGTAACTCATGTGGCGCTAATGGGTTTGTCGGTTGCGCACCGGCAAGACCAAGATTTTTCTTTTCAGTAACTTTATACATAATCAAACCGATTGCCATACCGATTGCGGCGATAGAGAAACCTGCGTGGTAGTTAAATTCTTTTTGAACAGCACCAACGATTAAAGGCGCTAAGAATGAACCAAGGTTGATACCCATGTAGAAAATACTGAAGCCTGAGTCACGACGAGGGTCATTTGTAGAATAAATATCCCCTACAACTGATGATACATTTGGTTTTAATAAACCTGTACCTAATATGATGAAGACCATTGAAATAAATAGGAATGTGATACCACCAGGGAGTGCTAAGCAAATATGCCCTAGCATGATTAAAATACCACCCCAAAAAATAGTACGTCTTGTTCCTAAAATACGGTCAGCAATCCAACCACCGATAATACCAGACATGTAAACTAACGAACCATACATCGACATAATTGAAGCTGCTGTTGTTTTGTCGATTCCTAAACCACCGTTAGCAACGGTGTCGTACATAAAGTAAAGTAAAATTGCTCGCATACCGTAGTATGAGAAGCGCTCCCAGAATTCAGTGAAGAATAGGCTGAACAAACCTTTTGGATGTCCAAAGAAGCCTTTCTGAGGGACTGATTTGACAATCTCTTCTTTTGTTGCCATATAGATTTACCTCTTTCTCTTTGCAATATAAAAAATAATCTAACAATTCAAAACGTTTAGTTTGTGTCAGAAAAACGTATGTCCATTATACCTATACATTTTTATTATGTCAAAAATTATTATTATATAGAATTTTCTGATATATGATTGTATAATTCTAGCAAAAAGATGCTTAAAGTACGGAATTTTCTTTATTTTTCGGTATTTCTTAAATTAGCAGAATAATTTTGATATTTAAGTATTCTTTTCTAGAAAAACATTTGTATTTTTTGGAAGCGCCTATTCACCTTTACCAATTTCCTATTTCTAAAAAACTAGTGCATTAAAAAAACGCCCTACCAATGGAGGAGGCGTTTTTCTTTTGCGTTTAAATTAAATGAAAAAAGGTCGCATACGATTTACATCTGCTACTTTTAAATCGACTTTTAATACCGTACCTGCTTCGTCATAATCTGTTGATAAAATATTGGCATGTTCATTTAAATACGACACTAGATCTCCGCGGTCATATGGAATGCATACCGTATGGATTTCATAATCAGAGAAAATTTCTTTTTTAATCATCTCTAATAACTCATCTAGCCCTTGACCGTCTTTCGCAGATAAATAAATTTGATTTTGGTTTACATATGGATACGCAATATTTGCGCGGTCCGCTTTATTGTAAACAAAAATCGTTGGTACATCCCCGACACCTACATCAGATAAAGTATTGTTTGTAATTTCCACCATATACGCATTTTCAGCGTTCGACGTATCGACTACATGCAACAGTAAATCCGCTTCACGTGCTTCCTCTAATGTTGAACGGAACGCTTTGACTAAATGGTGAGGCAGCTTACTAACAAAACCAACTGTGTCTGTTAATAGGAAACGCTTATTATCTTCTAATTCAATTTGTCGTACTGACGTATCAAGTGTCGCAAACAACATATCTTTTTCAAATACTTGTTTTTCTTCGTCTGGATTTGTACGTGCAAGCAGTTGATTCATAATCGTTGATTTGCCGGCATTTGTATACCCAACAAGTGAGACGACTGGAATCGCATTTTTTTGACGCTTTTTACGCTGCGTTGAGCGCTGTGCTTGAATTTCATCTAATTCACGTCGAATTTTAGAAATTTGTTTTTCGATTTTACGACGGTCGAGTTCAAGCTTTGTTTCACCTGACCCTTTATTTTGGAAACCGCCGCCTGTGCCACCACCTTGACGAGAAAGAGAGGCATTCATACCAACTAGGCGTGGCATTAAATATTGTAACTGCGCAATTTCAACCTGTAGCTGTGCTTCACGCGTTTTCGCACGGCGGGCAAAAATATCGAGTACAAGTGTTGTACGGTCGATTACTTTTGCATCGATGTCATGCTCTAAATTGCGTAGCTGTGCTGGTGATAATTCATCATCAAAAATAATGACATTCGCATCAAGTGCATCATATAACTCTCGAATTTCTAAAATTTTACCTGTTCCTACATAGTGAGATGGTGTGACACGCTCTAAATTTTGTGTAATCACACCCACTACCTCAACGTCTAATGCTTCCGCTAGATTGCCAAGTTCTTCTATTGAATAGTCGAAGTGTCGATCATTGCGGATATTGACGCCGACTAATATTGCTCGTTCTTTGATGTTTTCTTCCATCAAAAGCACCCCCGTAACTTAAAAAAGGGAGAGCGACTAGCATGTCTGCTCCCCCTACAGATAAATTTATCGTAACATGCCTAATTGTCCTTGGCAATTTCAATCGCCTGCAAGCGCTCAACCGTATCTTTGCTTTGACGGAACTCAAACACCGTATTCCCAAGCTTTAACTGATTTCCTTTAATAGGTAATGACAGCAAGCGTGACCAATGCGTCATCTTACGATTCACATCTTGCACATCGAAAATACATTTTGTAATGGTTAGCTTTTCATTTTCCGGCTGAATCGTACCGTCCTCACGCAGCATTGCGTAGCGCTCATCATCTGCATTTTCCCATTGAATGAAAAATGGATATGGTAGCTTTTTATCGATTTTATGCTCAATAAACAGCATCTTCCATTTACGTACTGCCCCGTTTTTCGTTTTACGCTCCGATTCTAAAAGCCCGCTCGTCCGATAGCCTAGCTTTTGAAAATAACGATTTTGTTCCTCTAAGTTTTCAGAACGTAAGCACACAGAGCCAAAGCCTTCGCGAAATGCTAAATCGTTCATTAACTGCTGCGTGAGTGGATGTGTTGACGTCGTTGTAATGTCTTCGTTCTCTACTGCTAAATATTCGATATAGCTGTTTTTCGTATATAAAAGCGCATTATGCGTTCCCCATTGTAAATGTTGGCCACCTTCGACGGGATGAATACCTTCAACAGATACCTCTTGTGCAATTTCCGTCGGTGATTTTTTCGTAAAATATACAACATGATCTAATTCAAACATAACTTCATCCCTTTCAACGGCGTAATATCCTAAGTCCTTTTTATATTATCATAAAATTTAGATAATTAACGACCGAAACGGCATAATTTCATATTATTTCCATTTAAATAAAAAGAAATCAAGCAAATGCTTTGCCCGATTTCTTTTTCTAGTTAAGGAATCATAAACGATAAAACATTGCTTTGTAGAAATGTTAAAATGCAGACCATTAATAATAAAATAATGCTGTATTTAATTGTAAAGCGTAGTAATTCAGACTCTCTTCCCATCAAGCCTACTGCGGCGGCCGCTACTGCAATCGATTGTGGCGAAATCATTTTCCCTGTAACACCACCAGATGAATTCGCTGCAAGCGCTAGGACTGGATCCATGCCCACTGAATTTGCGGTTACTTGCTGAAGCTTCGCAAATAAGACGTTGGCAGATGTATCAGACCCCGTAATAAAGACGCCAATCCAGCCTAAAATTGGTGAGAAGAATGGGAATAATGCGCCAGTCTTTGCCAAAATAAGCCCTAGTGTCGTCGTCATGCCGGCAGCATTTACTACATAGGCATACGCAACAACTGCACAAATCGTAAGAAGTGGGTACTTGATTTCATTAGCAGTCTGCCCCAAAATAGCAAACCACTCTTTCCATGACACGTTGAAAATAAATTTTGTCACAATAGCTGCTAATAAAATCGCCGTCCCTGCAGCGCCTAGCACTTCTAACTTATACACTGCTGCAATCGGTACATTCGTCATACCATCAAGAATTTTTTCATGCACGAGCGGTACTTCTGGTGTAAATGTTAGCCATTGCCCTAACTTATTCATGACGGTAAGCGCTAGATTCGTTCCTTCATAATGTCCTGTTAAGGCAGATTTAATTGTCGGAATACCCCAAACAGAAATAAATGCTGTCAAAATAATAAATGGTGACCAGGCTTTAAAAATTTGACCACCTGTGTAAGATGTATTCTTTTGATTTATCGTCAATTGCTCATCTTTGAAACGATAAATCGTTTTAGGTTTCCAAAATTTCATAAAGATTGCGAGTGCGAGTAAAGACACAAGTGCCGATAAAACATCCGGTAATTCTGGTCCTAAAAAATTAGATGATAAAAATTGTGTTATCGCAAATGTGATACCTGATACTAAAATCGCTGGCAATACTTCCCATGTTTTTTTGAAGCCTACCATAATCCATACTAATAAGAACGGAATAAAAATAGATAATAACGGTAATTGACGTCCAACCATTTTCGAGATTTCAAGCGCTGGAATACCTGTAGGACCTTCCATCGCTGTAATCGGAATGCCAATCGCACCAAATGCAACTGGTGCTGTATTGGCAATCATACATAAACCTGCCGCATAAAGTGGATTAAAGCCTAAACCAACTAATAATGCTGCAGAAATTGCAACTGGTGCACCAAAGCCGGCCGCGCCTTCTAAAAATGCACCGAATGAGAAGGCCACTAATAACGCTTGAATACGACGGTCCTCTGTAATCGATAATACAGAATGGCGAATGATTTCAAATTGTCCTGTACGAACCGTTACATTGTACAAAAATACGGATGTTATAATAATCCAACCAATTGGTAATAAGCCATATACTGCACCTTGTGATGCAGCCATAATAGCTGTACCAACTGGCATCTTAAAGAATAGAATGGCTAATAATAATGCGACAATAAGTGTCGTCAATCCTGCAACATAACCTTTCATTTTTTTAAACATTAACGCCCAAATAAAGTAAATGATTGGAATGACGGCAATAAGTGCAGACCAACCAAGACTGTCCGCAACAGCCGTATAATTTTGTGTAAACATGTCTTCCCCCCTAGAAATTATGTAATGTACTTATCAACACTCCCCAATGTGAATAAGTTAAAGTCATCAGATGACCTCATGTATTAAATTATATTTTCAATTTTCTTACAATTCAATAGATTTCTTTTTCAAATTAGCTTTTCCGCTATATGAGAGAGCATATCCATGTATAATAAAGCTATATCACTCTAGGGAGGCTCTGGAATGCAGTATCAAAAAATCCAGTCCAAAAAAATTTATGAAAAAGTAGCAGATGCACTTGAAACAAGTATTTTAGATGGCTCCTTGCAGCCAGGAGATCGTCTAGATTCCGTTGAAAAATTAGCACAAAATTTTTCTGTTAGTCGCTCTGCCGTTCGCGAAGCTCTTTCTGCATTAAAAGCAAAAGGACTTTTAGATATTCGTCAAGGGGAAGGGTCATTTGTAAATCATTTTGATGCATCGCAAATCATCTTTCCAATTACACAATCAATCCTTATGAAAAAAGAAGATGTTCAACATCTACTAGAAATGCGTCAAATTATTGAAGTCGGCTCTGCGGGGTCTGCAGCAATCCATCGTACAGATGAAGATATTTTAGCTCTTCAAGAAATTTTAAATACAATGAAGGAATCCCTTACACATAGTGGCTTTGGAGAAATGAATGATTTAGCTTTCCATGCTGCCGTCGCACAAGCATCACATAATCCCTTACTTACAACTTTTTTAAATCAAGTTTCAGAATTGATGCTCGAAACAATTCGTGATACACGAAAACTTTATCTTTATACAAAAAAAGAAACGCTTCAAACACTTTATGATGAGCATTTAATGATTTTTGAGGCCATTGTTGCACAGGATTTTTCAAAGGCTCAGCAAGCAATGAAAATTCATTTAGATAATGTGGAAGCGCTATTAGCAGAGGCTTTTCTATAATATTCTTAAAAGACATGATTTATTTCTTGGATTATGTCTTTTTTCTATACCTTTTTAAAGAAAAGCATTGACTATTGCCGCATACATGCTAGAATTCTTTATAGCTTCACCGCGTTGAAGCAAAAAAGTTTTAACAGGAGGCGCAACACAGCATGTTTCACTCAGATTCAGCCTTAAAACCAACATTTTTTGAGGCCTGTATTATTTTAATTCTTATGATTGCAATCATGGCCGTTTCATTATTAGGCTTTGGTGCAAAACCACATATTCCCGTTCTTTTCGTCATCATTATGCTGCTTTGCTATGGTGCCTTAAAAAAAGTAGCATATCGCACGATGGAACAAGGATTAGTCGACGGTGCTAAATCTGGTTTAGCCGCGATTTTTATTTTCTTTTTTATTGGTATCTTAATTAGCACATTTATGATGAGCGGTACGATTCCAACGATGATCTACTATGGCTTCGAATTGATTTCTGGTCAATTTTTCTATGCGATTGTCTTCATCGTCGCATGTATTATTGGCGTCGCTGTCGGGAGCTCGCTCACAACGACGGCAACAATTGGCGTTGCCTTTATTGGCATGGCTCATGCGATGGATTTATCGCTAGCGATTACAGCTGGTGCTATCGTATCCGGTGCATTTTTCGGTGATAAAATGTCCCCTCTTTCAGATACAACAAACTTAGCGTCATCAATTATGAATGTTGACCTATTTGAACATATTAAAAATATGGCGTGGACAACGGTTCCTGCCTTCGTTATTTCATTCATTATTTACGGTGTATTATCTCCATCAGGCAAAGAACTAGCAAACTCAGGTGTTGGTGAATTTCAGCAAGCACTCGTTGCGACCGATTTAATTCACTGGTATACCCTACTGCCTGTCGTATTATTAGTTGTCTTTGCGCTCAAAAAAATACCGGCAATTCCGACACTTATTATCGGTTCCGTATTTGCCATTGCATTATCCTACTTCCACCACACATACAGCGGTAGCCAAGTGTTGACGATGTTATTTGAGGGTTATAAATCAACGACGGGTGTTAAAGAAATTGATTCCCTTTTAACACGTGGCGGTATTAGTAGCATGTTCTTCACAATTAGCTTAGTGATTTTAGCACTTGGTATGGGTGGCTTATTATTTAAGCTCGGTATCATTCAAGTCGTTCTACAAAAAATTGAGCATCTCTTTAAAACTGTGGGCTCAACGATTACTGGGGCTGCGGCAACCGCAATCGGCGTAAACGTCTTTATCGGTGAACAATATTTATCGATTTTACTGCCAGCTGAAACATTCCAAAAGCAGTTTGAAAAAGTAGGACTCGCTTCTAAAAACTTAGCGCGTACCGTTGAAGATGCAGGTACGGTCGTCAATCCGTTAATTCCTTGGAGTGTTTGTGGTATTTTCATCACAACAGTTTTAGATGTTAGCACACTTGAATACGCACCATTCGCGTTATTCTGTATCCTGTCTCCTATCCTCACAATTCTTTTTGGATGGACAGGCAAAACATTAACGTACTTAAAGAAATAATTAGGCGGAGGCTTCGGAATCAACGAAGCCTCTTTTTTTATGCTACACTAATGCGTATCGGATAATTTACGGGAGGATTTTTACATGGAATTCCAAGAAATGAAGCAGGCGCTAATCGAGCGTCTTTTAAATAAACAGCTTGTCAGTGCGACAATTAGCCAGCCACGTATGAAATCAAATGAAGTAAAGCGTGTGAAATTAAAACCTATCGAATTAAAGGGTACTTACCATATTCAGCTAGAATATCAGTACGAACGTATTTTAAAACACGACAATATTGAGCTCCATTTAATAGAAGCAAAAATTAATGAGTTATTTGAGGATTTCCGTCAATTCCAAGGAGACTTCGAAACAGAAAGTGTGCAAGTACAGCTTTCTAAAAAGAATAAAGTACTTATTAAAACTACAGCCAATGCGACGGCTAAAAAAGCCAATCTTTCACATAATCGCAAAAAGAATTATTTATTGGACCCGGAAACACCGTATCCATTTTTAATTCGTTTAGGTGTACAATCGCCTGACGGAAAAGTGAAAAAGCAAAAATATGATAAATTTAAACAAATTAATCGCTTCATCGAATTTATTCATGATTCACTAGAATACTTACCAAAAGACCGCACAATCCGTATTTTAGATTTCGGCTCTGGTAAATCGTATTTAACATTTGCGCTATATCACTACTTAAAAGTTGAGCAAGGCTTAGATATTCGCGTGACGGGTCTTGATTTGAAAAAAGAGGTTATCGAGGAATGTGCGCAAATCGCCGCGGACTTACAGTATGATTCACTAGAATTTTTAGTTGGTGATATTAATGATTACAATGATGAATCAAGCGTTGATATGGTCGTCACACTTCATGCCTGTGACGTAGCGACGGATATGGCATTATCACGTGCCGTAAAATGGGGTGCAAAAGTTATTTTAAGCGTTCCTTGCTGTCAGCATGAGCTGAATAATCAAATCAACAGCTCACCGCTTGATATTATGCTACAGCATGGCTTAATTAAAGAACGCTTCTCCGCCCTTGCAACGGACTCGATTCGTGCAGAGATTTTAAGCTTAGTTGGCTATGATGCGCAGCTGATGGAATTTATCGATATGTCGCATACCCCAAAGAACATCTTGATTCGGGCGTACTATACCGGCAAAAAGCCAGCTGACGAGCAATTAGCGCGCTATCATGCGTTTACAAATTTCTTATCTGCTACACCATTTTTAGAAAAGGAATTACATCATTTATTCTAATACACAAGGGAAAGTGCTCGTAAAAACGGGCACTTTCTCTTTTTTGTATGTAGGCGATTATTTTACGATAAATCAAAGCATTTCCGCTTAAAAATGCGATACAATTTATTGGCAATATTACATTGGGTTGTAGTAAAATAGCACTTTTGTTTAAAATTCTATTGACTTATCATTGATAATGATTATCATTGTCTTAGCAGTATATAGAAAAACTCACTTAGGGAAAGAAGGATTTTATACAATGAAAGCAAAATCATTATTAGCAATTTTAGTAGCAGGCGGTGTCGTTATGGGTGGATGCGGTAACTCAGACGATACAAAAAAATCTGATACAAAAACAGAACAAACAGCAACAGATACAAAAGAAGTTTCACTTGATGCAGAAACAAAAGCATACAAAGAATTTGCTTTAGACCAACTGGACCAATTCACAAAAGCAACAGAAGAATTTGTGACAGCATTTAAAGATGGCGATATGGATAAAGCAAAAGAACTTTACCCTACAGCTCGTATGTTCTTTGAACGTTCTGAACCAATCGCTGAAAGCTTTGGCGACCTTGACCCAGCAATCGATGCTCGTTTAGCTGACTTAGAAGCAGAAGGTCAAACGAAAGATGACTGGACTGGTTACCACAAATTAGAGTACGCACTATGGGAAGATGGTAAAACAAAAGGGTACGAAGAAGTAGCTGATAAATTACTAGCTGACACAAAAGAATTACGTGCGCGCGTAGAAACAGTTGAAGTAACACCTGACATGATGATCAATGGTGCTGTTGACTTATTAAACGAAGTATCAACTTCTAAAATTTCAGGTGAAGAAGACATCTTCTCTCATACAGACCTTTATGACTTCAAAGCAAACATTGAAGGTGCTGAAAAAATCTTCGAAATCCTAGAACCAAAAATCAAAGAAAAAGATGCAGCTTTAGCTGAAAACTTAACAGATAAATTCAAAAACGTGAACGATTTATTAGCAAACTATGAAACAAAAGATGGTGGCTACGTGTCTTATACTAAGTTAACAGACAAAGATACAAAAGCTTTAGCTGATGCAATTAACCAATTAGGTGAACCATTAAGCCAAATGGGTACAATCTTAGAGTAATTTTGGAGTGATGAAACATGACTGAATCAAATAAAGAGACCTTTATGGATAAGAAGCTCTCTCGTCGACGAATGCTAAAAATGACTGGCGCTGGCGCTGCTGGTGTGGCCATTGGAGCATCTGGACTAGGTGGCGTATTAAAAGCGTTCGGAGTGCCAGATTTTTTAGAAGATGACACTTCTGTAGAAAATAAAGTAAATTTTTATGGGAAGCATCAATCAGGTATTGCGACAGAAGTACAAACACATGTCTATTTTGCCTCTTTATCTGTTTTAGTTAAGTCCAAAGCGGAGCTACAAGAGCTCTTTAAAATGTGGACCCCTATGACAGTAAGCCTCATGAATGGCAAGCCAATCGGAGAAACAAAAAATAGTTACGTACCGCCTGTTGATACAGGGGAAGCAATCGGTGTCGATGCAAAAAATTTATCGATTACCTTTGGTGTCGGGCCGTCACTATTTAAAAATAAAAGTCTTGGCTTGAGTCATCTCAAACCAAAAGAATTAAATGACTTACCTCACTTCCCTAAAGATCAGCTTGAAGAAG
Source organism: Kurthia populi (assembly GCF_042686175.1). Taxonomy (NCBI): domain Bacteria; kingdom Bacillati; phylum Bacillota; class Bacilli; order Caryophanales; family Caryophanaceae; genus Kurthia; species Kurthia populi. The sequence continues at coordinate 29,967 of NZ_JBHUOR010000034.1, forward strand.
CTTATACAGGTGGCGATCTTTGTATCCAAGCCTGTGCAGATGACCCACAAGTCGCTTTCCATGCCGTACGTAATTTAGTACGTGCAGCGAGTGGCAAAGTATCGATTAACTGGACACAAGCTGGCTTCAATTCAATTCCTGTCAACAAAGAAGGAAAACGTGAAACACCACGTAATTTATTTGCCTTTAAAGATGGTACGGAAAATCCACGTAGTGAAAAAGCAATGAATGACGTTGTTTGGGTCCAAAAGGGAGAGTCAAAACCTTGGATGACAAATGGCTCGTACTTAGTTGTACGTCGCATTCAAATGCATTTAGAAACTTGGGATCGTACATCATTACAAGCGCAGGAGGATACATTTGGCCGCTACCGTCATAACGGTGCGCCTTACGGGAAAGAAAATGAATTTGATGCTGTGGACGAGGACCGTAAAGACGAAAATGGCAATTATGTATTGCCTGAAACGTCTCATGTCTTCTTAGCACGTCAAGTAAAGGCTCGTATTATGCGCCGTGCCTTTTCATACTCATCTGGGGTGATAGACCATACAGGTGCGTATGATGCCGGTTTACTATTTATCTCATTCCAGAAAAATCCGCAACAATTTACGGATATTCAAAATGCGCTTGGTCGCTTAGATAAAATGAATGAATACATTACCCATCGAGGCAGCGGTGTTTTCGCTTGCTTCCCTGGCATTAAAAAAGGGAGTTATATAGGTGAAGCACTTTTTAACGCGTAGCAGTCAGTTTATGATTATCGCGCTGCTAGTAATGTTGACGATCCTTCGCCCAATGCCACAAGCACTGGCGGCGGATTCATCATCTTACAGCGGCCTGTACATTTCAATTAGTGACGCTATTATGGATATTCGTAATGGTGAAGGAAATGATGCTGAAAAAGCATTGAAGGAATTCGATCAAGCATGGCAACAAAAAGAAGTAGCAGATGACCATGCAGCAGAGAAAAAAGCGGTTGATGCAGCATATGACAAAGCTTTTTCTGAAAAAGATAAGGATGCGCGTCTAGCAGCACTTACTGAATTATCAAAAGCACTTACTGCTTTAGAAAAAGCAGAAAATCCAGTTGATGAAAAGAAAGAACGTAAACAGTTCATGACGACAATCACACCGGCTTTAACTAACTTAGAAAAAGCGATTAACAGTGGTGACCTTGATAAAATCAATGAACAATATAAAACGTTCAATAGCTTTTGGAATTTAAAAGAAAAGCCTGTACGTGAATTTGACATGGGTGCCTACGGTCAAATCGAAACACAAATGTCCTTCATACGTATGGAGCTTGCTAATGACAAGCCAAATGTTGAATCATTAAAAGATACATTTAAAACATTAAAACAAAGCATTACTGACTTTGGAGACAATAAGAAAGTTGGCGCTGTCAAAAAAGGCTACACACTTCAAACGCTCGTTGATTTAATTGATGATGCAACGGGCTCAATTGATGATGCGGAGTACGAAAAGGCCTCTGCGAGTGTAAAAAAATTCATTACAACATGGCCAAATGTCGAAAGTGACATTAGTACACGTAATGGTTCTCTTTATACATCAATTGAGAGTGACATGCCGATTATCGCTAGTAACTTACTAAAAGATGCGAGCGATAAAGACAAGCTGAAAAAGCAATTAACAGATTTCAAAAAAGAAATTCAATTATTACAAGATGATGATGGTTATACGTTCTGGGATTCTGCGTTAATCCTTCTTCGTGAAGGTTTAGAAGCTATTTTAATTATCATGGCCTTAGTAGCTTTCCTTAAAAAATCAGAGCAAACACATATGACCAAATACATTTACTATGGTGCTGCTGGCGGTATTGGTGTGAGTGCGGTGATGGCGATTTTCATGTCGGTATTCTTCAACTCAGATTCAATGAATTCAAGCCGTGAGCTTATCGAAGGGTATGTCGGTCTCATTGCTGCGGCAATGATGATTGGTGTCGGTGTCTGGCTTCATAGTAAGTCGAATATTAAAGCGTGGAATGCCTATATTGCGAAGCAAATGAATCATGCGATGTCTCGCGGTTCTGTGTGGGCAATGGCCTTAATCAGTTTCCTTTCTGTCTTCCGTGAAGGTGCGGAAACACTGATTTTCTACGCAGGAATTGCACCGAAAATGGAAACAAGCCAATTTGCATTCGGGATTGTCATTGCGATTGTTATTTTAGCAATCGTCGCCTTCTTAATTGTCAAAGTGAGCGCACGTATTCCTATTCACCGTTTCTTCGCTGTCGCGACCATTTTAATTTACTTATTAGCGTTTAAAATTATCGGTGTCTCAACACATAAACTGCAATTAATGGGCGATATCCCAACGAATGTAGTCGATAATCTACCGGTAATCGCAAGCATTGGCTTCTACCCAACTGTCGAAACAATGATTGGACAAGGTATTTTAGTTGTCTTAATCATCGCAACGATTATTTGGAAGCGCCGAAACGAAAAAAACGCATAAATTTTAATAGATTCCTAAAGAAAAGAAGAGGCTGGGACAAAACACGTCATTTTCCTTTTTTTAGCGTTCGCAACGAAAAACCGGAACCGCGCCACAGCGCGATTCCGGTTTTTCTTATGCTCCTACGAGAGGGGATTTCTACACGTATGTCAAAGCCTCTTCTTTTTTTATTTAAATTGCTTTAATTGCTGTAAGACCCCGGTCGTTGTTGTTTCAACATCTCGAATGACTTGCTGTAAGCGGTCCACCACTTGCTGCTGCGTTAATGCCGCATCACTCGTTTCATTCGTAAAGTCTGCTGTAGCACGTAATCGCTCATTCATTTCATTCATCGAAGCGAGTACTTCCTCTGAAGCGGCTGACATCTCTTCAATAACAGCTGACTCTTCTTGAATGCTTGCATTGACCTCCACAACGGTCGTATTAATCGCGCGTAGTTGGCCACCAATCGAAGCAACAGCTTCATTGCCTGCAAGCATTTGCGCTTTACTATCCGCAATTTGCGCATGTGTACGCTCAGACACTGTCTCGAAGCCTTTTAATTCATTTAAAATATCATGTGCGGCTTTTCCTGACGATTCTGCGAGCTTACGAACTTCATTTGCCACCACTGCAAAGCCTTTCCCTGCTTCACCAGCGCGCGCCGCCTCAATGGCCGCATTCAGCGCTAATAAATTTGTCTGATCGGCAATTTTCGTAATGATTTTCACCATATCCTGCACGCTCGCAAATTTCGTCGTCATCTCTTCTACATTCGTCGCAGTCTGCATCACCGTCGATTCAACGTGCTGCATTTGCGTCACGACCTGCTCCGTCTGCTTTACCCCTTCGCTTACGAGGTTCGTCATATCATTTGAGGCACTCGCAACATCCGATGTCATATCGGCCATACGCTGAATGCCGACTGTCATTTCATCCATTGCAATGATGACTTCTCCGTTGCTCTCTGTCTGTTGAGTACTTTGCTGCGCAACTTGTGCTACATTCGTTGTAATTTGGTTATTCGATTGCTCAAATGTTTGTGAAGAGCCTGTAAGCTTCTCCGTTATTTGCTGTAGCTCGTCTGCGCGCTTTTGGAATGTTTCAAACGTTTGTTTAAGCGATGTTAAAGACGTACCGAAATGCGTAGCGAATGTCGCAATTTCTGTTTTACCCTTCATCTCTATACCTTTCACAATCTTCTCACCCGCTGTTAAATCTCCTTCTGCCATTTTGCTTGCCGCCTGATTTAGCGCTTGTAGTGGCTTCAATTGGCGATTAACATACAGATACATGCATAGACCCGCTATAATTATTGAAATAATGAAGAAAATTGTGACGCCTGGAAGCACACTCCAAAATGTATTTTTTTGTACAGCTGTTACTTGATCTGCATCAATATCGACGCCTAAATAAGCAATTGTTTTGCCGGCATCATTTTTAATTGGAACAGTACCTGATACATACTGTCCAAACGAGCTTTCTAAAATACTTGATGTATAACTTCCTTTTTTATCGACCTTTTTTAAATCATTTACCGTTGTTGAGGCGGAGGTTGTTTGGATTTTCCCCACATCTTCTGCCTTAGCATCACGAGGTTGGCCGTCTACTAAAAATTGAACTTCATCCTTTTGTGGTACTGCAAATGTGTACGCATATAGCACATTTTTTTGTTCGCGTAATTCATTTAGTTCTTCACGTAATGTCCAATACGTATCATTTTCAGTAGGATTTTTTGTGAGTGTTTCATAACTTGAAGCATCTACTTTTTCAGCTAAATCTTGTGCAATTGATACAGCATTTTGCGCAACTGATTTTTCAGCTACTTTTTTCGCTGTGTAATCGATTGTTAGCATAAAGAAGATTAGTAACAAGCCAAATACAAGTGTAAACATTGTCATAATCTTCGTGCTCAGTTTTCCTTGTTTCATTTGTATTCCCCCCTATATATCTAAAGTAAATGAAAAATGTTACATGAATCTACTTTAGTATAGCAGAGCACAAAAAATATGTCTAAATACTCAGTTATTTTTTATTAAAAAGACTTTTTACATAGGTCTTACATAATGATTTACATAAAATGTAATATTTTTTCTAAAAAAATGCACAAAAAAGAGGCTGGTTTATACCAAGCCTCTTTTCGTAGAGCTTACTAGAATTTGATCATTTTTGAAGGAACAACCCATTCGTCGAATTGTTCTTCTGTTAATAAACCAGATTTTAGTGCGCCTTCTTTTAATGTTAAGCCTTCTTTATGTGCTAGTTTTGCGATTTTCGCAGCGTTTTCATAACCGATGTATGGGTTAAGTGCTGTAACTAACATTAAAGAGTTGTTTAAGAAGTGTTCTAATTTATCTTCATTTGCAGTGATACCAGCTAGACAGTGTTCGTCGAAGCTACGTACAACATCAGCTAATAATTCAACTGATTGCATGAAGTTGTGAAGGATAACTGGTTTGAATACGTTTAATTCAAAGTTACCTTGTGATGCAGCAAAGCCGATTGTTGTATCGTTACCCATAACTTGAACAGCAACCATTGTTACTGCTTCACATTGTGTAGGGTTTACTTTACCTGGCATGATTGATGAACCTGGTTCGTTTTCTGGAATTGAAATTTCACCGAAACCAGAACGAGGACCAGAAGCTAACCAACGTACATCATTGGCGATTTTCATTAAGTCAGCTGCTAATGCTTTTAGCGCACCATGTGTTGTTGTAATTTGGTCATGTGATGTTAATGCATGGAATTTATTTGGTGATGGAACGAAGTCTAAGCCTGTTTCTTTAGAGATTTCAGCGACAACTTTCTCGTCAAAACCGTCTGGTGTGTTAAGACCTGTACCTACTGCAGTACCACCGATTGCAAGTTCACGCATGTTTAATGCTGCTTCTTTAATCATTTTTTCAGAAGCTTCGATCATGTATAACCAACCGCTGATTTCTTGACCTAAAGTAAGTGGTGTTGCATCTTGTAAATGCGTACGACCAATTTTGATTAGGTTCATGAATTCTTCTGATTTCGCTTTAAGTGTCGCTTTAATTTGTTCTAATGCAGGAACAAGATTGCGTTCTACAGCGATTGAAGTTGCGATGTGCATAGCTGTTGGGAATGAGTCATTTGAAGATTGAGATTTGTTTACATCATCATTTGGGTGAAGACGTTCTTCAGAACCTTTTGCTTCAAGGTATTCATTACCAATATGAGCGATTACTTCATTCACGTTCATGTTTGTTTGAGTACCAGAACCTGTTTGGTAAATTACTAGTGGGAATTGATCGTCCCATTTTCCTTCTACGATTTCGTCTGCAGCGTGCGCAATAGCTTCTGCTTTTACTGATGATAGTGTACCTAATTCAACACAAACTTTTGCTACTGATTTCTTTAAGATTGCATAACCATGAATGAAATCGATTGGCATATGATCAGACCCAATACGGAAGTTTTGTGTACTACGTTGAGTTTGAGCACCCCATTTTTTGTCTGCAGGTACTTTAATTTCTCCCATAGAGTCATGTTCGATACGGTATTCCAAGACATTCATCTCCATTTCGTTTTTATAAAATTTAAAATTCATTCTTTCCACTATAATGATAGCGTTTCTCAATGAAAATGTCTTTAAAAGTGGATTATTTCCTTCTAAAAGTTGCTCGAAACAGTCAACTATTCACTTTTTTGCGTTTTTTAATAAAAATTTCTGTAATTTGTCACATTTTATGATTATATTTACGTCTTTATGAAAAAAGAAATTTCCGGGTGTTTAAAAGGCTCTGTCAAGTTAATTTTTTGTAAATGAAATGCCCGCTCAATCCTATATTTTCTACAAAATACTGTGTTATTCACTTATTAATTAGTCGTTTTTACTCGATAATTGTCGAAATCGATTGTTACACGATTGTAAATTTTGCGTAATTTTATGTAAATTGAATATGGTTTTTTCAGCTAATTTGTTATTATAGGAAGTGCGTTTAAAATGAATACGCGGTTTATTATTTAGGAGGACTTACATGTTTAGCTCAAAAAAACCCGACCCGTTCTTCAATGCCCTTTACGATATTGCAGTTAACTGCAACAAAGCGGCTCACTATGCAGAAGAATTTAAAATTACAAGCATTGCTGATTTAAAAGAGCTTAGCGTTACATTAAAAAAATATGAAACAGATGGTGACACATTAATTCATAATCTGATTCAAATGTTAAACAAATCATTTATGACACCAATTGAACGTGAAGACATCTTAGAATTAGCTGTCCGCATGGATGATATTTTAGATGGTATCGAGGGCTGTATCGCTCACTTTGAAATGTTCTCATTAACAGAAGTGGATGACAATATGCGCGATTTCTTAAAATACATCGTCTTAAGTTCAGATGAAATCATGAAAGCGATGACGCACTTAACAAACAAAAAACTGGTGAATATGCGCGAACATGCCATTCTAATTAAAGATTATGAACGTAAATGTGATGAAGTATTACGTACGTCAATTAAACAATTATTCTTACATGAACAAGATCCAATTCGTATCATCCAGTTCAAAGACATTTATGAGCAACTTGAAGAAGTAGCGGATTACTGTCAAAACGTTGCGAATTCAATGGATACTATTATTATGCGAAACGCGTAGGAGCTATCAAAATGGAGAGTATAATTATTCTGACCGTTTTAGTCGTTTTCTTTGCTTTAGCATTCGACTTTATTAACGGATTTCACGATACGGCAAACGCGATTGCTACAGCCGTATCCACTCGTGCATTACCACCGCGTGTTGCTGTATTAATGGCCGCTACGATGAACTTCATCGGTGCCATTACCTTCACAGGTGTTGCCCAAGCTTTAGCGAAAGATATCGTCGATCCATTTGCACTTGAAAATGGTGTAGTTATTATTTTGGCGGCGTTAATTTCAGCGATTATTTGGAACTTAGCTACATGGTATTTTGGTATTCCTTCAAGCTCTTCTCACGCATTAATCGGTTCTCTAGCTGGTGCTGCTGCAATGGCAGCCGGCTTCAGTGCCATTAACTGGGAAGGCTTTACAAAAATTATTAAAGCGTTAATCTTATCTCCATTTATCGCGATTGTTATTGGTTTCTTAATGATGACATTATTTAAAGTCATTTTCTCTGGCTTTAGTCTCTACAAAACAAATAATGGTTTCCGTAAAGTACAAATCTTTACTGCAGCTGTTCAATCGTTTACACATGGTACAAATGATGCGCAAAAATCAATGGGTATTATCACAATGGCATTGATGGCTGGTGGCCTACTTGGTCAAGGTTCTGAAATTCCATTATGGGTGCGTATTTCATGTGCGCTTGCAATGGGTCTTGGTACATCTGTTGGTGGTTATAAAATCATTAAAACAGTCGGTAGTAAAATTATGAAAATTCGTCCTGTTAATGGTGTAGCAGCAGATATGTCTTCTGCTTTAATCATCTTTGGGGCAACGCAACTTCACTTACCTGTTTCAACAACTCATGTTATTTCTTCAGCAATCATGGGTGTTGGTGCAGCTCAAAATGCAAAAGGGGTAAAATGGGGTGTCGCACGTAATATCGTTATTACATGGGTCATTACGTTACCACTTGCAGGTCTAATGGGTGGCGGGATTTTCTTATTGCTTAATTTATTCTTATAATGAACCGCAACGAAGCTGGTGCTTGCCAGCTTCTTTTTTTATGGTGCTGACACATAAAACGTAGACTTTCTTTCAGTTGAATTTGACGGACGCTTTCCTGAGGCATGGCGGAAGCCTCCTCGCTCGCAAGCTCACTGCGGGGTCTTCCGCTCATGCTATTCCTCTAGGAGTCGCCGTCAAATTCTTGGTTCATCCTCTTTCTTAGGTGTACAGCTAGCGTTTAACTTTGTCCATAAAAAAAACACTTTCAAAGATGTACCTTTGAAAGTGTCGATTTGTGTTATTTAAAATTTTTATTATACCAAGCCTTCGCATCATTCACTTCATCCATCGTTAATTGATGACCGTGCTGATGCCAAAATACATCGACTGTGGCGCCGTGTTGCTCAAGATATTTTTGTAGGCCTGTTGAATGTTCTACAGGTGTCATCTGGTCATTTTCACCAGCACCAATCCATACGTTTAAGCCTGTTAAATCCGGTATCTCTACATCCTCACGTGGAATCATCGGATGGTGTAAGATCGCACCCTTCACAATATTCCCCACTTCAAAGAATAAGTTCGCCGCGATATTCGCACCATTTGAATAGCCAACCACAATGACATTATCGCGGTCAAAGCCATACTGCGCCGCCGCTTCATCAATAAATGCCGCAAGCTCCTTCGTACGCTCCGATAAGTTATCTAGATCAAACACACCCATGCCTAGACGACGGAAGAATCGTGGCATACCGTTTTCCACTTCACTTCCGCGCACACCAAGCAGTGATGCCTCGCTATCGTATTCACGTCCAAGTCCTAATAAATCTTGTTCATTCCCGCCCGTGCCATGTAGTAATAAAAATGTCGGTGCTGCGTCATTTGTTCCTTTTACAAAAACATGTTCCAATATATCCGCCTCCGTTTATCTTGAATTCGAGATAATTATAAAATAAAAAAACAGAAGAGTCAAAAGTTAACTCTTCTGCTCCTGCTTACTTCTCTTTTTTAAAGCCTTCTGCAGCTAAATATTCTTCTGCATCCTCACGTGTACCAAAGCTTTCTTCTAAGTTAAAGCCATGTGATACATTCCAGAATGCGCCGTCGAATGATAGTAATAATTGATCGCCTGAGCGATTGCGGAATGATTCCTCAATCGTTACCTCCTCTACAACATCATCTACTTCTGTTAAATACGTGATTGAATCTTCAATGGCATCGCGTAGCTCTTGTTCAGAGAAATCACGAATATTCACAAGACCGCGGTCGTCTGCTTTATACGCTAATAAATCGCCAACGTATACGAAGCCATTACCGTTTGGATGTAATTTTTCAACAACGATTTTCTTTTCATATTGGCTTCCTGGATAATGGTAATTTAATCGATTCATTGAAATCGGTTTTTCGACAAGCTCATCGAATGAGTCGATAATGGCCTTTTTTTCTTCAAATGATAACATTTTTTTCGCTCCCTAGTTTGGACTTAAATTTAGTATACAAGAAAAAAAGCCGTCCTCCTAGTGGACAGCTCTTTTTCATCATATATCTTCTTTCGCGTAGCTTCTAATTTTTTTACGACGATTATAAATGCTAATCACCACGACCTTAATGACCGCATAGATTGGCACACCAAGTAAAATACCAACGAAACCGGCAATATTACCCGCTGCTAAAATAACCGTAATAACTGTCAGTGGATGCACATCAAGTGATTTACTCATGACATTTGGCGTCACAAAGTTACTATCAATTTGGTTTACGACTAATGTAATCACACATACCCAAAGTGCTTGCATCGGATCATTTACAAGTCCAATGAAGAACGCTGGTAAAAAGGCTAGCCATGGTCCGATAAACGGTACCATATTTAAAAAGAATGCCAGTATACATAATAATAACGCGTAATCTAAGCCAATAATGCTGTAGCCAATAAACATCAATGTTGCTAAAATCGCACTAACGAGCATTTGACCTTGCACATAACCACGTAATACATCATTCACATCTTCTAATGTTTCCTTCACCCATTCACGTGTTTCACCAGAGAAGATGCCATATACTTTTGGACGGAATTTTTCGTGATCCTTCAACATAAAAATATAGAAGAACGGAATTAAAATTAAGAGTAATGCGCCGTTAATTAAAGCACTAATGAAATCAACGACAAACTTACTCGTAAATACAGCAACATCTTGTAGAGAAGCTAAGAAGTCATTAATAGCTTTCGTCACTTGGTCTGGGAAATTTTCACGATTTTTCAAGACGTAATTTACCTTGTCCTCAATCTCATTAAATAACCACGGAATGTTTTGAATTAGCAATGTGATCTGCTTCGTTAAGTACGGTGCTACCCACGAGACAGCCGCAAAAACAACTGCAGCTAACACGAAAATAATCGCTAAAATACTGCCCCAGCGCGGGAAGCGAAGTTTCTTTTCAAGTAAACGTTGTAGCGGCTCGGTAATGTAGAATAAAATCCCACCCGCTAAAAGCGGTACGAAAATCGCGCCTAAAATAATACCAATCGGCTTAAATAAATGGTCGATTTCCAAGAAAAATTTAACGATTAAAATCGCAATAAGCACGCCGATGCCTAGCTGAAACCAGCGCTTATTTAGCATGTGTCCACTTCCTTTTCTGTCATTTTTTTAAGTATACCAAAAGATTTCCAAAAACCACGCGTAATTACTGTATACAAAAAAACAGGGACTCAAATGAATCCCTGTTTTTTATCAGACGAATTGTAATATTAAGTGCACCACTCAAAATAAATAAAAAAAGACCCATTCAATATGAGCCTGTATAATTAAAGTTCCTACACCAAAATCAACAGGGGGCC
>NZ_JBHUOR010000035.1:0-23098 GCF_042686175.1 Kurthia populi
AATGGTAATTCCCAATTTATACATAAAAATAGAGAAGGTGATGTCAAATTCGACATCACCTTCTCTATTAAAGGCTGGAATTTTCACTTATGTCACAGTCTCTTTCTCATGATGATTATGCTTGTAATAATTGAATGACTTCTCTTGCGACTGCTGCACCAGAGGCGGGGTTTTGACCTGTTACGACACGATTGTCTGCGACTGCAAATTCAGACCAATCATCGCTTTTCACGTAATTTGCTCCTTTACGCACAATTTCGTCTTCTGTTAAGAACGGTACCACTTTTTCTAAACCGACAGCCACTTCTTCTGTGTTCGCAAAGCCTGTTACTTTTTTGTTATTGATTAAATGTTCACCATTTTCATCTTTAATGTTTAATAAGCCAACAACACCGTGGCAAACACCTGATACGACGCCGCCATTTTTATAAATCGTACTCGCAATGTTTTGTAAGTTTTGATCTTCTGCAAAATCCCACATCACACCATGACCACCTGCATAGTAAATCACTTCGTATTCACTTGGATCAATGCTTTTAGCTGCCAGTGTCGTGCTTAATTGGTTTAAGAACTCATCGTTTGTATAGTATGCCCAATCTAGATCTGTCATTTGATCTGGTTGTAAGCTATGTGGATCTAATGGTGTATGACCACCTTTAGGGCTGACATAGTCTATTTCATAACCCTCTTGTTTCATTTCATGTACAAAGTGAACAGCTTCACCTAGCCATAAACCTGTCGCACGGTTTAATTCTGGATATTTTGATACATTTGTGACTACAACTAAAATCTTTTTCATAATAATTGCTCCTTTATATTTGATATGATTAGTGTAAGGGTTAAACCATACTTTAAGTCAAGGAGGAAAACACATGTATTCCATTCAACAAGCGAGCGTATTGGCACAAGTAACCGCTAGTACGATTCGTTATTACGAAAAAATCGCCCTTATCCCTTCTATTAAAAGAAATGAACAACACCATCGTATATTCGATGATCAAGACATTGAACTGCTCAATTTAATCCGTTGCTTCCGTACACTCGGTATGTCGATTGAAGATATTAAAAATAATATCACCATGATTCATACAACACATGAAACAATCAATACACAAGCGATTTTGATCGAACATAAAAAGAAGCTAGAAGAACAAATTCATATGCTAGAAGGTTATATTCACGAGATTGATCAAAAAATCGTCTCTTAGTATCGTTTCCCGATTTTTAACTGAATTAACACCAAACGCCCCTCACGATTTTTAGGAGGGGCGTTTTTACGTTATCAATTGTGTCGAGCTTATCATTTTATTTCTTTCGTACACTCACTACAAATAAACTTTCCTTCTAAATTCAAATACGCTTTAATTTCTGTAAACCCTTTACGCTTCGGGTATTTTAATTGGACAAGTACTTTTTCATCCGCTTTGATTTCTTTTTGACATTTCATGCATACTGGTTTAATCAGCGACATTTTATGTCTCCTCCCTACGATAAAATTCTTATCTATATTCTATTATCTCTATTGGCACCGTCAATAATTTTGTGTAAATGGCTCAACCCAAACTTGGTAGATCGTCACATTTAGCGATCAAACATCGCTTCTAATTCGGCACGTGCTTGGTCAAATCCAAGATGACAACGTGCGAGGAAGCGTTCCAGGGATGCTTCATTCGTAAACTGTTGCTTACATTTTGTATATTTTTTAAGTTGCTTATTCATCGATTCAATCAAATTCGTTGAGTAAATACTACGACGAATCGACTGTGGAAAGGTGTAGAACGTTAAAATGGCATCGCCTTTGACGATTGACACGAGCTTTGGATAGGCAGTCTGCCACTTCTTGAAAAAGCGTTCTTTTGAGCCGTCCAAACGAATACCAATCGCCAAATAAACGGTTTCTTTCGCCATCGTATTACGTTTGATTGGAATATACATCGCATCTAAATAGACGCATGAATAAAGATGCGACAGCTGGCGATTGTGATATGCTTCGACCTCATCATTCATCGCCTGTGTCATATTCGAAACTGTCTGCGGTGAATAGTGATGCCCAATCTCCGTCATTGTAATACCTTTTTGAAACAAGTGAATGACCGTGTTTTCAAGCGTATCGTTCGAGCGTTTATACGGTGCAAGGGTCTTTGCGATCACGTGGGATTTCAAGCTTTAAGTCACCATACTCGGTGTGCAGCGTGCGCTCGTACACACCATTTCGTGAGTTACCAGAGTTAAAGCCGATGCGATCGTATTTTTCATCGTCCAAAAACGCCGTTAACTCCTGCGCTAACAGCGTATTGACCGCTTTTTCAAGATGACTACGAAAAACTTCACTGATATTGCCATTTTGCGCTAGCGTTTGAATGATTTCTGTCGTAAACTTATCCATAGGAAGACCCTCTTTCTAGAATTGGTTGTCGTGACTTTATTCTACCAAGAATTGGGTCTTCTTTTTTTATGGATTTTTTTCATTTACACAAAATATTTTATGCTCTCATATGGATACTATACCAAAAAAGGAAATAAGGTATCTAATTTTTTTCATAATATTTTCTCCTTCTCTATAGCAAGTGGTTAAAAATGGGGAAGAATCTCATATTTATTATAAGCATTTTTCAAAACAACAAACTAATAATCCTCAATCGCCGCCTCTCTTTCAGGATGCGTGCGATTTTCACAAATAATCCCCATTTCTGAAGAACCAAACATCTTTTTAATAACTATTGATGTCAGCTCTTTTTCATCGTATTTCTGAAATACATACTTAAATACATGAAAACAAATCGGTAATGTATTAGCTACTGTTCCATCAAATTCAGAAATAATGGCTTTTATCTCATTAAGCCTCCAGTAAATGATTAATTAATCCCCAGAATATTCCTTATAATTTAGTTTAACACATCGTGTTTGTGCCATTGCCAAGTAGCTTACATAATTAAAAATTTGTCTATTTCAATTTCGCTATCGTTTTTTATCATAATTAGTTATAATAAATAGCCATGATACTATCGGATTCCGCGTTATTTCCCGTTAGAATATATCCAGCAAAAAACAACTTATTATCACTTTCTATACTTTTTTTTTAAAATAAGATTTTTTAAGATATTCTTAAAAACAAGATTCGCTTATTAGTACAAAAAGATTGAATGCAAATAACTAATTACTAATTTTAAATTCCTTTCTCATCCATTTTAAATAGTCTTTAGTAATAAATATTGGTATATCCATCAAAATCGGAACTTTTCATTACAGTATAGCGCTCCTAACAAAGAGTTTTATTTCAATTGTAAATTTATTTTTACAATCATGACTTTTATGTTACGATATTAACCATGTTATTTTTAAGTCATATTTGGAAATAAAAAGGAGGACTTCACTGTGGACAAAGAAAAGAAAACCTCTTGGCTTATTTTTACGGGTAGTACCGTTTTTTACACAGTCATTTTAATCGTGCTGTTGTATTTATATCACTACAAAGATATTCAAGGAGGTTCATTTATTTACAATGAGTTTTAGTGTGGACAATAAAACGATGTTGGAAAAAATGAAGCAATGGGCTGTAGATGATCCGAATCGCATTATGTATAAAACAAGTAACAAAGATTATACATATGGTGAGCTAGAACATTACAGTAATATTGCCGCAAGTTTTTTACAACAAACAATTCAAAGCAAAAAGCCTGTTATTATTTTTGGTGACTTACAATTTGAGATGGTGGCAATGTTTTTAGGCGCCACAAAAGCAGGGATTGCATATATCCCCATCTCTTCAGATACACCAAATGACAGACTACAATTAATTTTAGAAACAGCAGATCCTTCATTAGTTGTCATGGTTAATGAAGATGCTAGTTTTGTTTCATCTACACCAATTGTTGCATGGTCAAAAATCAAAAAATTTGATGGGCTCGTTCAAACAGAATTTTCAGGTGTACAGCAAAAAGAAACATATTACATCATTTTCACATCAGGCACGACTGGTGTACCAAAGGGCGTGCAAATCAGTCATGACAATTTATGTAGCTTCGTAGATTGGATGATTGAAGCCTTTTCCTTAAAACCTGGTCAAAATTATTTAGCACAGGCAGCGTATTCATTCGATTTATCTGTCATGGGGCTTTATCCGGCACTCGCTTCAGGTGGTATGCTATCACCACTTCATAAACATGAGGTCATTAATTTTAAAGATCTTTTCACGCGATTACCGCAATTACATGTAAACAATTGGATTTCAACACCATCATTTATAGACATTTGCTTGATGGATGAGAAATTCGATGAAGCACATTACCCTTCTATTTCTACATTCTTATTCTGTGGTGAAGAACTAGCACGCTCAACAGCCATCACATTACGCGAACGTTTCCCACAAGCGCGCGTTTTCAACACATACGGCCCTACAGAGGCAACCGTTGCTGTTTCAGCTGTTGAGATTACCGATGAGGTTCTAGCTGCCCATGAACGACTTCCTATTGGCTATGTTAAAGCGGATACACGCGTCGTCATTGATGAAAAAACAAACGAAATTATTCTTTCAGGTCCTTCTATCTCAAAAGGCTATTTAAACAATGCTGAAAAAACAGCTGAAGCCTTTTTCACATTAGATGGCGTGCCCGCCTATCATACAGGTGATGCGGGTTCATTAAAAGATGATTTACTTTTTTATGAAGGACGTATTGATTTCCAAGTGAAACTGCATGGACATCGTATCGAACTTGAAGAAGTAGACCATCATTTAGCACAATGCCAATATGTCAAACAAGCCATTGTGGTGCCAAAATTGAAAGAGAAAAAAGTCCATCAGCTCGTGGCGATTATCGTATCAAATGAATCACCATTTGATAAAGATTTCAAATTAACACGTGCCATTAAACAAGAGGCATCCGAGAAAATGATGGATTATATGATGCCACAGCGCTTTATTTATAAAGCCAATTTACCGATTACACCAAACGGTAAAATTGACCGCAAAGCGTTAATGGCTGAGGTGAATCAATGATGGAGAACATTCCTTCACTTATTCCCTACGCGAACCCAATGTATTTTATTTACGTGCTGATCGCGTTAATTCCATTAATGCTGTTTATGCTATGGAAGGGTAAACGATTACCATGGTATCAAAGCCTTGTCACATTATTTTTCTTATACATTAGTTTTGGTGGCGAGAGCTGGAAACAGGGTGTCGCGCTTATTTTGTACGTCATTTGGCAAACCATCCTTGTAGCGGCGTATCAAAAATATCGTATCAATCATAATCAAACGAGCATTTTTTACACGAGTATTGCACTCGCCATCTTACCGTTATTTTTAACGAAATTTTTCCCTCTATTTGATATCCATCTATCGTTTATCGGATTTTTAGGTATTTCTTATTTAACATTTAAAAGTGTGCAAGTGCTGATCGAATTTAGAGACGGTGTGCTAAAAACATACAATGTATGGGATTATATCCGTTTCCTACTGTTTTTCCCAACCATTTCATCTGGACCAATTGACCGTTTCCGTCGATTCCAAAAAGAATTGCATACTGCACCACAGCGTGAAGAGTATGCAGGAATGTTACAGCTAGGAATTCAGCGTATTTTCATGGGCTTCTTATACAAATTCATTCTTGGCTACTATCTTGGCAGTGTACTACTGCCATCATTTGAAAAGGCGACACTTTCTGCGGGCTTCTTCTCATGGGATCTGCTTGGCTATATGTATACATACAGTCTTTACTTATTCTTTGATTTTGCCGGTTATAGCCTATTTGCTGTAGGTGTCAGTAATTTAATGGGTTATCATACACCAATGAACTTTAATAAGCCATTTGCTTCTTGGAACATTAAAGAGTTCTGGAATCGCTGGCATATCTCGCTTTCTACATGGTTCCGAGATTATGTCTATATGCGTTTAATGTTCTTACTCATCAAGAAAAAAGTATTTAAAAGCCGTATTGTCGCTTCAAATGTAGGGTACTTTGGTTTATTCCTACTGATGGGCTTCTGGCATGGCTTTACATGGTATTACATTTTATATGGCGTCTTCCACGCAACAGCTATTTGCGTAAATGACTGGTGGCTACGTCTTAAGAAAAAACACAAAACATGGCCATCTAACAAGTGGACACATGCATTAGCAGTGGTTGTGACATTCCACATTGTCTGCGTGAGCTTCCTGATTTTCTCAGGAATTTTGGACAAACTATTTTTTAACTAAAGGAGAATAACACATGAACGAAACATTATTAGCAATTTTAGAAGAAGTTACAGGTGCGGATGTACGAGACGATTTAGATTTAGATTTATACGAGGAAGGTATTTTAGATTCATTCGGAACCGTACAATTACTTGTTGAAATTGATGGTCAATTAGGGATTCAAGTACCTGTTTCTGACTTTGAACGTGAAGACTGGCGCACACCAAATAAAATCATCGCGACAGTCGGAAGCCTAGCATAATCATGAAGAAAAAGCTTTTCTTTGCTTTTGGACCACTTATTATCGCTGTCATGATTGTAGGGATTATCTTTTTAACACCTGCTAACTCAGCTATTACAAACAACAAAGTATTGGAGCAAGCAAGTAGCTCTATGGCAGACACTGTTATACAAGGCAGTGACTTAACAAAATCTGCGCTTAAACAATCCGAATATATTCCGTTTTTTGGCTCATCTGAGCTGAGCCGATTTAGTCCGTTCCACCCATCGGTCTTATCTTACAAATATGATCGTGATTATACGCCATTTCTAATTGGCGCACCTGGTACACAATCACTCATGCATTACGCGATTATGAACAACAGTCAACAAGCACTGACGAATAAAAAAATGGTCTTTATTATTTCACCTCAGTGGTTCGTTGAAAATGGTGTGAAAGAAGATTATTTTGCAGCACATTTTTCAAAACTACAGTTATATCACTGGATGATGCATACGAAAAAAGTGACCGCTTATGAGCAGTATTATGCAAAGCGTCTTTTACAATTTGAAAATATTCAAAATTCACCTACGATGAAAGAGAATTTACAGCAAATCATGCATGGCACTGCTCTTTCTGAAAAACAAGTACGTGATTTGAAGCTTGAATATCGTGTATTAAATCGTGAGGACCGCCTATTCGGTACAATGAATATGCGGGCATCAAACAATTTATCGAAAATTCATGACTTTGAAAACATGCTGCCTACTACAGAAAATCAACAAGAATGGCTTGCTTTAGCAAATGAGCTTGGCGCTAAAGAGACTTCTTCGAATGATTTAGGCATCTCAAATGACTTTTATAATAAAAACTTAAAAGATCGTATTGAAACATTAAAAGATAAGCAGCAAAATCTTGATTATACAAAAGGGCCTGAGTTCGCAGACTTCCAACTTGTTTTAAATCAAATTGCCGCTCAAAATGCCGATGTTCTGTTTATTATTCCACCGATTAATGAAAAATGGAGTGACTACACAGGCCTATCACAAGAAATGGTTCAACAATTCGCAACGAAAATCACGACACAATTGAATGAACAAGGCTTCTATCATGTCGCTGACTTCACGAAAAAATCTGCCGAA
This sequence comes from Kurthia populi, assembly GCF_042686175.1. Taxonomy (NCBI): domain Bacteria; kingdom Bacillati; phylum Bacillota; class Bacilli; order Caryophanales; family Caryophanaceae; genus Kurthia; species Kurthia populi. The sequence goes on from NZ_JBHUOR010000035.1 coordinate 7,540, forward strand.
CCATACTTTATGCAAGATACGATTCACTTAGGCTGGCGCGGCTGGATTGATGTCGATAAAGCCCTTCAATCATTTATAAAAGATACAACCAAACCTCAGTATCAAATGGATGATAACTACTTATCAGAAGCGTGGCAACAGCAATAAAAAAACGTCCCGAGAAAAATCTCGGGACGTTTTTTTATATAAGTACTACTTTTTATTTTTTAGGATTGCCCTCTTTTTGCGTTAGCGCAAAGTAAAGCGCGCCTATTAAAAACAGGCCTCCTACTCCATACGCAATAAGCATCGCATAATCTACTGTATTTTTTAAAGCTAGACCGAGCATAAGTGATGATGAAAAGAGCAGTAAAAATACCGCAATATATTTTTTATTCATAACAGCATCTCCAATCGTATACTAGGTATTCAAAAATGCCCTAGAGATTTATTACTTCTATGTCTTTACTCATTTTCTAAATAGATGGTCGTATAGGTTAATAAAAATTCCGCAAACGTCGGCTCTTTTTCGAATGCAGCAATCTCTTGGTTTAATGTACCCATTTCATCCGTAATAATACCGTCTACATTCAAATAAAGTGATTGTCGCATATCCTTCTTGTCATTGACCGTCCAGACATAGACTTTTTTATTCATCATCAATGCCTTGCCAATGAAGGATGAATTTAACGTTGTTTGCTCCATTGTATAGGCATCAAAATCCGTTGTCGGGAATGAAAAGTTAAACGGCAAAATATAACTCACAAAGGCTTCAGGGTCCTCCTGCTTTAGTTCATCTGCCGCCTTGTGACTGAGTGTCTGCAGGATATGCCCATTTTTTTCAAAGTTCTTTTCGTATTGCTTGATAAATCGCGGAACCATTTCCTTCGAATCAGAAGATGACGTTTTTAATTCTACTAATAATTTTTGATGATGCCTATTCGCTACCTTTAAATAGTCATCGAAGCTCGCAATTTTCGCCTCATAACCATTTTCACGTACCGTCATTTTCTTTAACTGCTTTAATGTAAGCTCCTGTGGCTTCTTATCAACACCTGCTAATTTCTTTAAATTTTTATCATGCACAACAACGTATTTATGATCCTTTGTTTCCTGCACATCCATCTCGATATAATCTGGTTGATAATATTTTATCGTTTTTTTCATTGCAGGAATCGTATTTTGTACACCATTGCCGCTTGTTACGCCGCGATGTGAAATGGTTTCAGTTCCTTTATCAATCGTATCAGCAGAGGAAATTCCATTATAAATCGTTAAAAGTAGCACACCGGCAATTAAAAACCAATGCTTATAGCGATACGTAAAACGTGTCGGTTCTACATGCTCCTCCTCATCCGCCACAATCAATTCATTTAAAAATACCGAGCTATAGGCCACTACCGCAAAAACATTGACGAGTAAATGAACAATTTTCACAATCGTTAAATTGATAATTACTGCAGTGACAGGAATTGGAGATGGTAATAAATCAAAGCCCATTTGTAAAAAGTACACACCAAAATAAATTGCATTAGAGATTGTAAAAATCGTCACCGCAATCCATGTATAGCGAATCGCATAATGGAAAAAGCGTTTATTTGTGCGTCCCCAGCTTAAAGCTAATGCTGCTCTAAAGCCTTTTGGTCGTATAATAAGCTCCGGTAGTGTAAATACTGAGCGAATACCAATATAAAAAAGTCCCGCAATAATGAGCGCAAATCCCGTCATATAAAACGGATTATTAACAATCTCATCATAAATAAATTTCGGGAAAACAAGTTTACTTAAGAGTGGTGAATTTAAAAAGAAAACATTGAAAAATGGTAGTAAAAAGCCTAAATAACAAAAGAATAAACTAAATGTTTTCCAGTTAGTATGCGTGACAACCTGATAGACTTCCTTTACAAGTGTCTTCAGATTAAAGCAATGTTGTTTAATTTGAATAATACCGCGTAGCACAAAAACAAATTGAATAAACGTAATAAAGAGTAGTATAGCGACAGCGACAACGACAACAAGTCCGAGTGCAACAAATGGATGCTGAATAAACAGCGGCAGGGCATTTGTGTACGATAAATATGTAATATTCCCAAGCTGTAGCACCGCTGATAAGCTAAATCGGAATAATGGAATGACAATGGCTTCTAATAAAATATTCGTGCCGGTAATAACTAATAAAAAATAATACCAATGATGACTAAAATCCAACCAAATCGCATGAATAAATTTTTTATACTGTTCCATATGCTCCCTCCTCTTCAATAATCTTTCTTTCTATCATACCGTTATCTCGGTATTTTTCACACAAAAATAAGAGGCTGGGACATACGTATAAAAACAACCTCTCCTATGAGCATAAGAAAAACCGGAATCGCGCTGTGACGCGGTTCCGGTTTTTCATTGCGAACGATAAAAAAAGAAAATAACGTGTTTTGTCCCAACCTCTTTATGGACATACTGTTGCTTTTCTTGTATCAGTTCACGCTAATCCTAATATATCGGTATTTTGTGGGGCATGACCAAGTTGGCGCAGCATGGCGACAACTTGTCCTTTATGATGAAATTCATGAGTAACTGCATGCATAAGTAGCTGCCTCGGAGATTTTCGGACGATACCACTATCCGTTCTCCATGGCAGCTCCTGCTCTATGGGCTCATCCCAGTTCACTCCCTGTGAAAAAAGGTTCGCAACATACGTATCCGCTTCCTCAAAATACTGCTCAATGTCGTCAAATGTCATGCTTGCTACTTGCTGCTCTGTACGTATAGGCGTCTTTGTTTGGGCGAAAAAAAAGAACCAATCCATGCATGATAGCATCCAGCGATATGCACGAGCGTCGCTTTAATACTGAGGAAGCCAATATTTGACTCCGCAACGAGCTTCTGCTCACTTAACATGCGACATTGTGCTAAAAGAATGTGACGCGTCTGTTTTACCCAGTCATACTCGATTATTTCCATACGTGATCTCCTCGATTCCTATTACCAGTTATCCAATTCCCCAGTTTTTTTCTAACAAAAAGACACCAATAAAAAACAGCTTGCCCATTCGGACATGCTGCGAATTAATTACTATGTTGCACTAAATTTGTAATATCTCGATACGCATCATCAACTGAACGCTTATCTGCACGTAAATAACTTTTCAAACGGGAATTATCCTTGCTGTTATAACCTAAATAATAATCTTGCAATAAATTTGTATAACGAATGCTAAATTTATACATGACCTTCAAATCCATTTCCTGCGCATAATCTGTCACTAAACGTCCCATATAAATTTTGGCTAGCATCGCTTTTCGATTTTTTACATGTCTATAATTTTTATCTTCATAATCTCTTAGCAATGTATGAAAGTATTCTTTATAGTGCTCTTCTTTATAAGCTTCTTTATGTATTTTCGCGATTCCTTCCATATGACTACTCTGCGCTTCTAAGTCATTGGGATATTTCTTTATAATATATGCCGCCTTTTGGCCCAATGTTCGATTCTTTACTGCCTTTGCTTCTTTTTCTAAAATATGTTCTGGACTTTCTGCTACAGAAGCAGTTGTCACAACTTGTGTTGCTGCTGTATTTTTTGTTTCATAGGATTTCATATTAACTTTTTGCTCTGCATGTTGCAGTTTTTCCGCACTTTTTGTCTCCTCATCACAGCCTATTAACAGCAATGTTGTTAATGGGAGAATGGTTACACCTACTATTGCCCTCTTCAAGTCCCTAACTCCTTTCACTTCATCATTTTATCTACTTAAATTTTATCATTAATTACGACGTTTTTTTTAGTTTAACTCAAAAAAATATTATTTTTTAACAGAAAAACATAAAACGCTATTTTGTTTTGTGAAATCTCCAAAAAAGAAATTCGCATCAAGCTACATATTATATTAAAATAAAAAAGGCAATTCGAAAAATGACAGCTACGAAGGGAACATCAAAAAAATGAAAAAACTAAAGAAATCGCTACTAGCCGTTGCTAGCTTGTTTTTTGCAGCCTCGCTATTAGCCGCCTGTGATATCAACAGCGTATTGGATGCTGCGACAGAAATCCTCGACGACTCCTCTACAAAGGATTCCAAAACGAGTGCAAATCACGACAATCTGATCAATTATAATGATGAAACAGATAAATATAATGAAAATGTCGTTGTCTTAAAAAGTGAAGATGCCTTAACAGACGACCAGCAGCAATTTGTTGATAAAACCGATGGCAGTCCTGACTATCAAGTGGATAGTGAAGGAAAACCAACAGAGGCAACAATGATTGTGACCTATGACCGGGTTCATGCTCATTCATCAGATGTTATCGCACGCCCTGCCTTCCGTTCTGCGACACATATTGCCGGCGAATATGTGGATGGTGTCTACAACGCAGAGAAAGGCGTTTGGTACAGTCCTTCAAAGGCGAAGCTCAACAATAAAATTTTACAGCTCGATGGCTACCGAGGTTATTTATACAATAAGAGTCACTTACTTGCCTGGTCACTTGGTGGCGATATGGAAGCACATAATTTAATTTTAGGGACGCGTTCTCAAAATGTCGGTACGAATAAATCAAAAGAAGCGGGTGGGATGTCGTATCTTGAAACAAAAGTGCGAAAAGCCATCTACGCAAATCATCAAACCGAAATTTTCTATCAAGCAACCCCTATTTATAAAACAAATGAAATCATGCCTCGCGGTGTGTTAGTACGTGCCTACTCGATTAACGATGCTGGTAAAACATTAAATGAAACAGCCTATACGATTAACACGCAAAGTGGCGTCACAATCGATTACACAAACGGTACATTTACAACACATTAATTAAAACCATCTTTTTCAGGACTTCCTGAAGAAAGATGGTTTTTTCATACTGTATGATTAATCATTTGCCCATAATAATGTATTTTCTAGCATTGATTTTTTACCAACGGAAAGCGTCACTGTATTATTTGCGCGACTTTTATGCATTAAATAGTATTTACCTGCCTTATAAGCATCACGATAAATATAACTATCATAAAATTGCCCTCCGATAGATGTCGACTGCCCAAAAGTTTGATACATAACAGTTGGCGTTAATTTTTTTGTAAAACTTGTTTGTTTAAAGGTACGATCAATTGCAGTTACCTTGGTTTTACTCGTTACATCAGATTTTGTGTATCGATTAAAGAAATACATCGTTGTGGCATGTTTAGAAGCGTAGTACGTTCCCATTTCAGAATCGTATAATTTTCCACCCTTTACTTGCTTTTTTAAAGCTTGATAGGTCGTTCCAATGGCACCATTTGTTTTAGGTAACTTTCCTTTTACAGCAAGTTTCTTAACTGATTTGGGAGACTCCTTTGCTTCCGCAACATTCGCACTACCTAACATTAATGTCGCCGTTAATGCGACCCCTAGTAATTTTTTCATTGATTCTACTCCTTTTCCAGTATAATTAGTTGAGAACATCTTCAAATTCATTTTATACCAAAAAAAGGAATAAAAGAAGGTTAAATAAATTAAAAAACCATAACTCATGCTTTCGCAATCATCATGGCTTCTGTTATCTATTGATTTGCTTCCCATTCTTCCCGAAGCATTCCCATACGAATGGAATCATAATACACACCGTCATAATAACGAACTTTGCGAATGCGCGCTTCTAGCTGCATGCCTAACTTCTCACCTACTCGAATCATTCGTTCATTTCCAGACCATGTCGTGTAGCCCACACGAACGAGTGGCATCGTCGTAAACAAATGCTGTATCCATAAGCGTAGGGCACGTGTCCCAATGCCTTTCCCCCATGACTGCGATTCCTGAAGAACAATGCCCATTTCAAGCCATTTTGATGGCTCATGCTCCCAATAATACGAAATGGTTCCACGAATGACACCTTCAACTTCAATTGCCCAGTAGCTATCATCACCTATCCAGTTTTCCTTTGTTTCTAAAAACTGTTCATATGTTTTTGTATGATGCGAATAGTACGGTGCATCCCACTTTTTCCATTCTGGCTGCGCGTCCTTATAAATGAGCTCCCAAATGCGATATAAATCATCTTCAACAATTGGGCGAAGTGTTAATTCTTTGTCTGTATACATGGATATCCTCTTTTCAAAAGTTAATATGAATGGATTGAAAAGAGCTGTAGAAACTACTTTTCAATCACCTTCGTTACCTGTTTCATATCGATCATTCCTTTCTACATTAAATTAACTTTATGATAGCATGTTTTTGTATAGAAATACTTTTTTTAACAAAAAAGGCCTTCGGAAAATTCTGAAAGCCTGTCGTTTACGCCTATTGTCGTTCAAAAGCTATGTATCGTGTCCCTTGAAATGTCAGCATCCCCATATCCTTATCTGCGAGCATCCCAAATTCCTTACCGTTTAATTTCAACTCCATACGGTCCCCGCTTTGTACTTCAAATGTCGCATAATACGTCGTATAGGAATGATTGCCTTGTACATCTGTTCTCTTTGAAATAACTTCCGCCGGTACGGTAAGTTGCGGAGCGTTGTTATTATCCACGTTCTCTTTCACTTTAGAAACGCCTAAAAAGATAATAGAGCCAAACACAATGACTGCAATAATTATGATGAAAATAGGCGCACTATCAAATAAAATCGTATCATCAAAAAACATTTTTATTCCCCCTTTAACTAATTATACGAAACGATTTCTATTTAGTTTCAAAAAAAAGAAAAATGCTTTCTGTATTTAATCTGATTTAAAGACATACTTCATATTGCTAATTAAAGACTACTTTTCCAATCAAAGGACCATTTGGTATAATAAAGATATGAAATCGCTTGAAACAAAAAAGGAAAGCGAGGAATCGGTATGATTAGTTTAGTAAAAGGACAAAAAGTAGATTTAACAAAAGGTAATGAGCAGTTAAATATGGTGACAGTTGGGCTAGGATGGGACCCGGTAAGTAAAGGAGAGCAGGGTGGATTTTTCAAAAAGCTAAAGTCAGCAGTTGTTAGTATTGACTGTGATGCTTCTGTATTTATGTTGAAAAATGATCGTTTAGAAAGCGATAAGGATATTATTTCATTTACGCGTCTAAAAAGTGCGGATGGCTCGGTGAAGCATAGTGGTGATAATTTGACGGGCGCTGGTGACGGGGATGATGAGCAAATTGTTGTTAAATTAAAAGAGGTGCCTGAGCAATTTAATCGCTTAGTATTTGTTGTAAATATTTTCGGCGCCAAGCTGAAAAAACAACATTTCGGCCTTATTCAAAACGCTTATATTCGCATTTTTGATGACCGTAATCAGGAGCTCATTCGTTTTAATTTATCGGATGATTATAATGAGCAAACTGCGCTTATTACAGGTGAAATTTATCGTCATAACGGCGAATGGAAATTCAATGCTGTTGGTACAGGTACAACAGATGCGACGATTTCACAACTGGCAAAACGGTATCAATAGAAAAAAGAGGCTGATGCATTTGCGTCAGCCTTTTTTTATAGTATTTTTGACATATGGACTTCATTTACATAGGCTTCGTCTATTTTCAGTGAATCCTTTTTAATGCCCTCTACCTCAAAACCCATTTTCTTATACAGATGAAGAGCCTGCGTATTATGCTCAATAACCGTTAATTCTAAACGATGTATGGCTGCTTCCTTCGCCCACGTTATCATCGCGCCAAATAGCGCTGTTCCGACACCTTTTCCGCGACTCGCATCATGCACACCAAGCATAACAGCCGCCCGATGTGACGTACGCTGCAACTGCTCCCCTCTTATCATCGCATAGCCGAGGATGTTTCCCTGCTCTACTGCTACAAAGAACTTCGCCTTTGGTGCTTCGCCTAATTGATGAATTAGCTGTTGAAGCCCAGATTCCTCTATGTTGCGTTCGCCTGAATTAAATAGCATCCAGCCTGATGCCTCTACATTCTCCATGACGCCCGCAATTTGTGGCGCATCCTCTAGTACCGCTTGTCGAACAATCACAAAATCCCCTCCCTATCATTCATTTCATTATCCATGTTAGGATTTTTTTGTCAATTCCTACTAAAAAAACAGAAACCGCCTTATGACGATTTCTGCCTATTTATATTATGCGTCGTGCATTTTTACTGCATGCACGTAATGAATCGTTTCAAATGCTTGTAAATTATCGGTGCGATGTGCAAAGTAGCGCTGTTGAATGTCCTCAGGAGTTAAATGCTCATACAAGCCAAGCTCGCTCTCCTCTAGCATCGTGATGAGCTCTGGTAAGGAAAGGGCACAGTGCATCGGCTCACCAGAAGCCGCGGCTAGCTGGACCATATGCGCTACACGCTCATAAATGCCCTTTGTCTCAAAAAGCTGCTCATCTGCATAATCAAAAACAATAGCGCTACCCTGTGGCACTTGTTCAAATAAATTGTTGAGTAATTGCTGAAGAAGCGGCTTTGTTAAATAATACGTCACGCCTAATAAGCTGAATACCGTTTTTTTATGCGGGTCAAATCCTGCATCAATTAATGGAGCCAGTGAAAATTCCTTCGTAAAATCCATTGCAACGAAATGTACATTGACTGGTGTTGTTAAATCAGCCTCTTTGATACGCTGTTGTTTAAATTGTTGTGTCGACGGATGATCCACTTCAAATACAGCTACATCTAAGCCTCGATGACGCCAAGCAAATGTATCCAGCCCCGCACCTAATATTACATATTGTGTCGCGCCAAGCATGACCTCATTTTCGACGACCTCTTCTGTGTACGCTGCTCTTGCGATAGGTGTAGGAGATAGCTGAATATGTGACACCCACTGTAGCATTGCCTGCTGATTGCCCTTTAAGCTTTCAAAGGTTTCTGGACTGAAAAAAGATAGTCCCTGCGCCATATTACTTGAGATGGCTTCATATTCTGCTTCTGTTAAAAGTTGCGCGGCCACCGTATCATTAAAAATAATCGGCTGGTCCTCTCGCGCATGATACGCTCTACTAAAGGCTGACACTAACGACGTTAAACTTGATTCATCTTGCTTCATCTAAAACACTCCATAAAAAAAAGATTCCCCTGGCCAGGAGAATCTTATGGTAACACGTTAAAATTAATATGTAAATTATAGCACAAAAAAGTTTTTTTGTCAATTTTTTCATCTTTAAATTCATGTGTTTTTTATTTAAAAAATCGCCATGTAGGATTTCTATGCTATTATAAGTTAGTTATTTTAATATGAATAAAGGAGATTCAAATGGGCAGTATGAAACAACAATGGTTCGGAAATATCCGAGCCGATATTTTATCAGGAATTGTCGTCGCACTTGCACTTATTCCGGAAGCACTCGCCTTCTCGATTATTGCAGGCGTCGATCCAATGGTCGGCCTTTATGCATCCTTTTGTATCGCTGTCATCATCGCATTTGTTGGTGGCCGCCCCGGGATGATTTCTGCCGCAACCGGCTCAATGGCACTCTTAATGGTGCCACTTGTAAAAGATTATGGCTTAGATTATTTATTAGCCGCAACCATTTTAACCGGTATTATTCAAATTATTTTTGGTGTATGCAAAATTGCGAAGCTTATGAAGTTTATTCCAAATGCTGTTATGATTGGCTTTGTTAATGCACTCGCTATTTTAATTTTTTTAGCGCAAATGCCACATATTATTGGCGCAAACAGTACAACCTTTATCTTTTTAGCCATTACACTCGTTATTGTGTATCTTTTACCGAAGTTTCTTAAAGTCATTCCAGCTCCATTAATCGCCATCGTGATTTTAACGGCTGTAGCTATTTTTAGTGGCGCTCATTTGAAAACAGTTGGTGATCTCGGTACGATTACGCAAACATTGCCGAACTTCTTCATCCCAAATGTACCGTTTACATTTGAAACACTCACAATCATTTTCCCGTATGCACTGGCACTAGCGATTGTTGGCTTATTAGAATCGCTATTAACTGCACAAATTGTCGATGATATGACCGACACCGAAAGTGATAAAAACAAGGAATCTCGTGGTCAAGGGATTGCGAATGTCATTAACGGCTTCTTTGGTGGTATGGCCGGCTGTGCGATGATTGGTCAATCGGTTATTAACACGAAATCTGGGGGTCGCGGTCGCCTCTCCACCTTTGTAGCAGGAGCCTTTTTAATGTTTTTAATCATTGTGCTTGGTCCACTTGTCGTTCAAATCCCAATGGCTGTACTTGCCGGGATTATGATTGTCGTGTGTATCGGGACCTTTGATTGGGGCTCATTTAAATACCTTATGAAAGCACCTCGCTCAGATGCCTTTGTGATGGTTGCAACAGTTGTCATTGTCGTATGGACAAATGATTTATCAAAAGGCGTTATCGCCGGGGTTATCCTCAGCGCACTATTTTTTGTTATCAAAATTTCTAGCGTCAAGGTTATTGAAAAAGGAACAACCTATCAGATTGAAGGGCAGCTTTTCTTCGCTTCAACAGAAAGCTTTGTTGACTATTTTAAAAATCAACCACTAGCAGCAACTGCGATTACCATTGATTTTACGAATAGTAAAATTTGGGATGAATCGGCTGTCGTCGCCATTATGAAAGTAGAAGAGTTACTAAAACAACAACAAATTGATGTGCACTACGAAGGATTAGATGCCTCCAGTCAAAAAATCCTCGAGCAGTTGCATCCATAGGAAAGGTAGGGATTTTCATGTATCAGCATATTTTACTAGCCGTCGATGGTTCAGAAAATGCCATACGTGCCGCAAAGGAAGCTGTGAAACTCGCACAGCTTTCAGCAGATTCCATTATTGAAATTGTCTTTGTTGTAGACTTCGATCAATCGAAAAAAGATTTACTTCATGCAAAATCATCCGATGCACTCCTTTTAGAACGCCGCAAAACGCTTTATCCTATTGAACAATTGCTAAAAGAAGCAATTGTAACGTATAAAGTGACGATTTTGCATGGTACACCAGGTCCGGTCATTGTTGATTATACAAACAAGCAACAAGCCGATCTAATTGTGCTCGGTAGTCGTGGATTAAATAGTCTACAGGAAATGGTGCTCGGTAGCGTCAGTCATAAAATTATGAAGCGTGTCACTTGCCCAGCATTGATTGTGAAGTAACCAAAAGAAGGTTTATACGTGTAAAAATAACCGCTTCTGGGAGGATAAGAAAAACCGGAATCGCGCGCTGGCGCGGTTCCGGTTTTTCATTGCGAACACTAAAAAAGGAAAATGACCTGTTTTGTCTCAGCTTCTTTTTTATTATAAAAATAATTGTTGGTGCTCATACTGGGTGAATAAATCAAAATTCCCGATAGTTGTTTTGTATTTCGTACGGATTTTTTTCATTTGATCACCATACACACTAATAGTCTTATAGTTAGCTGCGCGTTGCTCCCAGTTTTTCTCATGCCCTAACTCTTCATTAATAACGGTTAGTGTCGTATGATAATGCTTTAAAAACTTTACTTGTACGGCTGTTAGAGTCCCTGAATTTAATACATTTTCCACAACCTGAATCGAACCGTCCACTTTTTCAGGATACGTATTCACGTTTTCTGTTACATCCTGATGGTACTGCTTTAAGAGCATAACGACTTCTTCAGGTGCAAAATATGGCTTCGCATCTTCTGTTTCACTGTAATCTTTCGCAGCTCTTTTTAATTTATTTTCGAGTGCAGATGCCGGATACTCTTTTTGATTTTCATTTGTGCTAATCTTAGCGGCTGTCTTAGATACAGAATCTTCTTTTTCAGCAACAGTTTCGTTCGCATTAGAAGCTTGCTCTGTCTTTACAGTTTCTTCTGGTTTCGCCACATCATTCTGTGAAGGCTTGTTCACTAGAAAAATCGTAAAAATAACGACGAGAATACCTAGACCACTTAACACACCTATTATCGTTTTTTTATTGTATTTATTCATAATTTTCGATTTACTTGTTGCACCAAGTAAATAGCTCCACTCCCTTAGAATATAGTATTATTCTTTTTATAAACATATATAAAACACAAATATATAATATATGTTTTTTTTACATAATACTAATTGTATAGGTGAGGAAAGTATTTTGAAATTACAATTCGATTAAATAATAACTATAGTGTGATAAAAAAGTCATGTTTTTTTAATATTATTAATATTAAATGTATTTTTTTACTATTAAAGATGAAATTGGTATTTTTAATTCTTTAAAAAGCTTAAATAATTCCTTTACTTCTTAATAGTTGAACTTCTTCCTTTAAACCTTTTTCTATTGAACGTGGATTATAATTAAATTCCTTTTTAACTTTTGCGTGTGAATAGGACTTATGCTCCTGCAGTCTTAGCACTTGCTCAGTGGAAATAATAGGTTTGGGTGTTAAATTGTATAGACGAATAAGGAATAACGCCATATTATAAGGGATTTTCACTATGAAAACGTTACGACCAAGCTGTTTTGTAATAAAGCGTACGATTTCTCCATATGTTAAGACACTCCCACCTGATAAATCAAAATGAGCATTACGAATATCTGGACGTTGATACACACTATAAATCGCTTGACCTAAATCTTCCACATGGACAGGCTGCATTAACGCTTCCCCCTGTCCAAACACTGGAAATGCCGGCACTTTATTTAAAAAGCGAATTAATTTTTGCATATTATGATCGCGTTCATTTCCATAAATCATTGTAGGACGTAAAATGACATAGCTTGTATGTTCAAATGTTTGATTAAAAAGACGGGTTTCAATTTCTTGGTAAAGTGCATTACAAGAACGGTAGCGAGAATAAATTCCCGTAGTATGCACAGCTATCACGCGCGGTACATGGTATTTTTCAGCTAATGACATGATCAATTCTGTATAACGAATATTTGCGATATGAATAATTTCTTTAAATTGATACCGCTGAAATAGGGATTCAACAAATACTGCATCTGTCAAATCCCCTTTTTCACAAATAATAGTGTCAGGGAAATTTTGAATTTTTCTACTCACTGTCACGATTTCTTCATTTAAACAGTGCTTCAAAAATTCCTGTCCTGTATTTCCAGTTAATCCGGTCACAAAAATCATACCTGCACCTCTTCATTACGACTTTTAAAACGAAACAATTCATTATGTTTATGAGAGTGCAATAATTGTACGGCCTAAATGCTCGCCTTTTTTAATTGCTTCAATGGTTTCTGGTACTTGTTCAAGTGTAATTTCATCACTTAATGTGGTTTGTGCAATATGCCATGTTGTCGCAAGCTTTTGCCATATTGCTTGTCGCTCTTCAGCTGGGAAAAACACCGAATCAATCCCTAGCAAGTGAATACCACGAAGAATAAATGGTAAGACAGTCGTTGATAATTTAATACCTCCTGCATTACCGCACATACTAATGCTACCACCGTAATGAATCAGCGGTATAATCGCTGCCGCAACATCGCCACCAACCGTATCGACTACATAATGATATTGTTGTTTGCCAAGTGGTTTCTTTTGTTCCTCTAGTGTGCTTGCAAAGACGACTTCCGTTGCGCCAAGTGATGTCGCAATCTCTACTTGATGCTCTTTTCGTACAAGCGCTGTAATATTTTCATAGCCAAGCTTCGCTAAAATTTGAATCGCCACACTACCAACGCCACCTGTTGCGCCGGTCACTAAAATCGATGGCTGCTTATCAGGTGTCATACCGTCCTGCTCTAACGCTTGAATAGATAGCGCTGCTGTAAATCCGGCTGTACCGTAAATCATCGCCTCTTTAAGTGATAAACCATCCGGTAATGGGACGACCCACTCAGCGGGAATGCGCGCATACTCGGCAAAGCCACCTGTATGAGTAATACCTGTACCAAATCCCGTCACTAGCACTTGTTGTTGTTCACTAAACTGTGGGGCATTTGAATGGATAACAGTCCCACTCAAATCAATCCCTGGAATCATCGGATAATCGCGAATGACGCCACCCTTTGCTTGTACCGCGAGCATATCTTTATAGTTGATAGATGAATAAGCTACCTTAATTAATACTTCCCCTGCTGATAGATCATCGAGGGTAATCGCTTCTACAGCATATGTAACCTCATCTTGCTCTTTTTTTACGATAATTGCATTAAATTGTTCCATATTATCCCTTCTTCCCCTACATAGTTTCGTTCTACACCAAAAATTAACATTTGCTACTAAGCTTTGTCAAACGACATCCTACTTACCCGTGTTATAGACTGTACGGATGCTGCAATAATTTTGCAAGCGCCACAAACAGCGCATATTGCTCGTCATTGCCCCAATCCTCTGCTGCATCAGCCATCAGCCACAGCACCTCATCTAAAAATAAATGATGTACGACAGCCTGCCAATGCTCGTGCTCACTAGCAGTTAATGTAATAGACTCGCCGTAGCCTTTCATAAACTCTCGCCACTGTTGCTCTGTAAAGGGCTGATTGCTTACTTCATTATGGAAAAGTAGAAGCACAAGCGCTAAATCTACAATACGCGGTAAAAAGGTTGCATTATCTGGATCGATAACGACTGGCTGCGGGGTATATACTAAATTTTGCGCTTTATAATCATAGGGTGATGCAACCATGGGTAGTGGCTGCTGTGCTAATTCCTGCTGACGCAACACAGCCGCTTCAAGTATGTCTGTCGCGAGCACAAATTCTCGCTTCGATTCCACTGCATGCTGTTGAATCGTCGCCAAATCCTCTGCTAATTCCTCTAGCGTAAAATCATAGACATCATACACATCTAAAGAATAGACATTTGTTGATGCAGAAGCGGCATGAATCTTCCCAAGAAGTCGTCCTGCTGCCTGAATATCCTCAAGAGATTCGTTATAAATACGGCCTTCTACAAAGGGATACATTGTAAAGATACGCTCTTCGAATAATTGACGCGGTGCAATTGGCGCAACAATCGCAATAGCTCGTCGCTGTAAATCCTCTAGAAACAACGTCAAATCATGCTTTTTTTGTGTACGCTTCACAATAACGGAACCTATTTTAAAAACAGGTGAGTACGGATAAATACTCTGTGGTGCTTCCGACACCTGAAGACCAAATTGCTGCAATAATTTTTTTGCATCCATTCTAACACCTCTTTCTTTATTAAAGTTCATCTGTATCTAGCTCAACTGCATAGGACATGCCTAAATAACGATAATGAATTTCCACACTAGTAATCGGTTGCTTATTCATAATAGACAATCCATATACATTCATCGATTCTTTAGCATTCAATTGCTCCTCAATCATTCCTTTTTTAATATGCCCATCCTTTAAACTCATAAAATGAACATCCTTTGCTTCCGGAGAATGAAATGTATCAACTAACACAAAGCCCTGCTCTGCATTATTAATTTGCATTTTAACATCGGTAGGCTCTTCGTTATTATTAATCAATACATCGGTTAGTTGAATATCACGAAAGCCCTTATTACCTAACTCGATAATAATAGATGTTCGATCACCATTTGTACTAAATGCGCCATGTTCTAAAGGTGGCGTTTTTTGCAGCCACATCCCCGCACCGACAACTAGTAAGGTCATAATAAGCGCTATACTGACTACTATTTTTTTCATTACAGCTCACTCCTTTTTTTACATGACGAATTGTAATATTAAGTGCACCACTCAAAATAAATAAAAAAAGACCCATTCAATATGAGCCTGTATAATTAAAGTTCCTACACCAAAATCAA
>NZ_JBHUOR010000036.1:0-11644 GCF_042686175.1 Kurthia populi
ATCAATTAATACAAAATTAAGTTAGATATGCGTGTTGGAAAATATTTTTTTGACACTCAAAAATGGCGTGAGCCATTGATATATCAACATTTATAGAGGGAGTGAATGT
Source organism: Kurthia populi (assembly GCF_042686175.1). NCBI lineage: Bacteria > Bacillati > Bacillota > Bacilli > Caryophanales > Caryophanaceae > Kurthia > Kurthia populi. Next base: position 110 of record NZ_JBHUOR010000036.1, read on the forward strand.
AATTGCTTAGTTATTTGTATGAACCAATTTTAGATTATCAATATGATGAAAATGACTTAAAACCTATAATGTTAGATTTTTCTCCTCAGTGTAAAAAAGAAATTTTAAATGCGTATTTTAATAAAGGCTTTGCAATATATGAAATTATTAATAATAACAAAGAGATAAAATTATTCTTAGAAGAATTAGCGAGCTTTTTCAACCTTGGTCAGCCATATAAACCACCTATTTATGATAATACTAATCTTTATAAAGATGGTATTAATAAACTCAATATATCAGAAGGGGCACATGTAGCATTTCAAACAAATAAAGCTCAAGATTTACATTGTGATGGTACATTGGAAGAAATAGGATTGATTAAAACATCTTTATTGCATTGTGTTAGACCTGCTGCAAATGGTGGAGAGAATATTATTTTTAATAGTATAGGTGCGTTTCACAATTTATATAAAATTGGAGGCAATAGAAAGGCATTAGAGAGTCTATTAAAACCAAATGCTTTAAAAAGGTGTGCAATAAATGTGACAGGTGCAGAGTATGTTGGTCCAGTTTTCAAGATGACAAATGAAAAATTAATATCTAGATTCTCTAAAGATAATACAAGTTGTTGGAAAGAAAGCTTCGTAAAAGATGACTCTATAAAAAAAGCTTACGATCTTATAAATAAACTTATATTAGACGAATCAACATATTCAATAAAATTTAAGTTGGAAAAGAATCAAGGAATTATTATAGCTAATGACAGAGTGGCTCATGGAAGAACAGCTTTTTATGATAACAAGAGAAAATTATATAGAGGTCTATATAAAGAGATTCTTAGGTGAATTAAAATATACAATAACTTAAAACAGGTTATTTTAAGTTACGATGGCGAAAGAAGCCTTTTATTTATCTATTAGGATTCGTTTAGGCGGCTCAAAAGAGTTGGATAGGCTACACTAAGTTAGACAGAATAAATAAGGGCTTGTAAACTAAGACTATCAACCAAAGGGAGCGTGCTAAAATGCCACGTCAACGTCGAACATTTACACCTGAATTTAAACTGCAAATGGTGAAGCTTTATGAAAATGGGAAATCACGTGCAGCCATTGCCCGTGAGTATGACCTAGCGCCTTAAGGCTTAGACAGATGGATTAAGAATCATCAAGAAACTGGATCCTTCACTGCGAAAGAGAATCGTACAGACGCAGAAATCGAATTAGAGAAGCTACGTAAAGAAAACCAACGTTTATTAATGGAAAATGATATTTTAAAGCAAGCAGCGCTGATTATGGGACGAAAATAAATGTGATTCGTCATAACGCTCACAAATATTCGGTATCAGCAATGTGTGACGTCCTCAATGTGAAAAGAAGCAAGTATTATTATCAGTTAAATCGTTGTAAGAACGACGTTAAAAAAACAGATGATGTAGCCCTTTCAAATGAGATTGAACGTATTTTTAAAATGAGCCGTAATAATTATGGTACGCGGAAAATCCAGAAAGAATTAGTAAAGCTAACAGAGCCAAAGTAAATTTCAAGACGCCGTATTGGGCGTCTTATGCGCGAAAGAGGTCTTGTTTCAAACTATACAGTGGCTCAATTCAAACCACATCCATCTAGCTGTAATGAAGCAGCTATTAAAAATGTATTAAAAAGAAATTTTAATCAACATGAAGAATTAGCCGTCATTGTGAGTGATTTAACATACGTCCGTGTCAATGGAAAATGGCATTATGTATGTTTATTTGTGGACCTTTTTAATCGAGAAATCATTGGATACAGCGCAGGTAAAAATAAGACTGCCAGCCTTGTCTACAAAGCTTTGGCGAGTATTCAAAGAAATTTAAACGAGATTCAACTGTTTCATACAGATCGAGGAAAAGAATTTGATAATCAGTTAATTGATGAAGCACTCGAAACATTTACTATCCAGCGCTCACTTAGTATGAAGGGTTGTCCTTATGATAATGCGGTGGCGGAAGCTACTTTTAAAGTATTCAAGACCGAATTCGCCAATCAACTTCAGTTTTCTTCTCTGGAACATCTTGAACTAGAACTCGCCGATTATGTTCATTGGTTTAATCATATTCGTATTCATGGAACATTAGGGTATTTAACGCCAATGGAATTCAAATTACACCCCCTCATAATTTTTGTCCAATTTACTGTTGCCATTCCAGAACACTATGATTAATTTGAAAGAACATTATGTACTCGAAAAGTTTTAAAGTATAAGAGTTGTCGGAAATGTTGTTATATCAAGGGTTTTAGCGGCGAATATACCCCTTCTGATGATTTTACCACTTCATATTCAAAAATAAAAAATGGTAAAATTGGGTTTAAAGGAAATTTGGTCAGTGAGGTGTTAATAGAATGAGTAATTCATTTCTAGAATACTGGAGGACATTGGATTTTTCTGATTGGAATGAAATGGACGTTAGAGAGGAATTTATAGCGCCACTATTAAAATATTTAGGGTATGGGAAAGGGACGATTCATAATGTAATAAGAGAGAAGAATTTAAGTTTAAAAAATGCTTTTAGTAGAGTAGGTAGACTTAAGGTACAAATTGATTATATACCAACAATCCGCCTAAAAAGTTTTTGGATTATAGAAGCTAAACCAGGAAACAAAAAAGCAATGGATATGGGGGATTTTTTACAAGCCCATCTCTATGCGATACATCCAGAAATTCAAGCTCGTTTTATAGTGTTAATAAATGGCTGGGAGATTCGTATATATGATGCATTAACTGCTTCTGATTGGCAAGATACTTTATATGTTTTTAACCAAGATAGCGATGAGAAGGAGTTTTCGCAAATTATAGAAATACTAGGAAGTCGTAATATGTTACGTTTCTTACGCTCTCAAATCACTCGTCAAATTGAAGATAGTTTTTCTGTGGAATTAGATGAAAATGAAGTTGGACGCTTTTTTAGAGAGATTCATTCAAAACAATATGAAATGAAAGAATTGGTTCGGAAAAATGCAAAAGAATTTAGAAGTGTAGCGTGGAAAAAAAGAAATGATAATTTTGGAAGATATTTAAAGGAAGCCTCATTAAAAGAATTATTAATGATTATGGATATCCCTACTAATAGAACTAGAGATTTCTCAAATGAATATTATAGAAGAATAGTTGAAGCAGAACCTTCTGAAAGAGTATTTTTATTGGATGAACTTGTAAAAAGACATAGAAGTAGAAGTAATCATTCTATATTCTATGTGCATAGTTTAAATGTTGTACTGGTGCTGTTGAATAAGGGAATTCATATTGATAGCAGTATGTATCAAAAAGGTGTTTTAAGTACCTTTATAGAATTTGCTACGTTTAATATTAATTATGGCAAACCAAATGAATTCATGTATGCGAGATGTTTATTAGATAATGTATGCACACGTATAGGTTATAAATTAGCTCTAACATTCAGTACGGATTATGTAGAGGAAATAATTCAAACCCAGAAAAAGAAAATGCATATAGAAGAGCTTCTTACATACGAACCAAATATTTATGATAAGATGGCTCCTTTAATTAATAATTCCATTGAGTTGTTGTGGAGAGAAGGTTTGAACTCTTCCAAAGCAGCAGATATCTATAGATATATTGAATTATTAAAATCATATGAAGAAAAAGTTGAAGAAGCATTCAATAAAGTTAAAGAAAAAAATGAAGGGGATTTATTATGGTTTGAATCGTACGGGGCAGGTTTCGATATGCTTTTGGTGGGAACTTGGGATATTTTACAGGGCTCGAAAAATTTATTATCTGGGATTGGTAAAAATAAAGAAATATTAGATTTCTTAGAGCTTGAAAGAGAACAAGTATTAAAGTTATTACCGATTATATAATTCATTGAGGAGTGGAGAAATGGGTACTCAACCAACTAATGCTGGGATTGATTTTCAACAACGCGTGTCAGCTTGGGCATTAATTAACATGTTAGCAGAAATAGATTTATCCAATACAATGGATATTGGAGACGAAATTTATATAAAAAAAGTGGCGTTTGAAAGTGAAGATATAATAGACGATTTGGTGATTCATACTAAAAAAAATGAATCTATCTATTTGCAAATGAAGAGAACAGCGTCTCTAACTATTCAAAATGAAAAAAGCGATTTTTATAAGGCTATTAACCAATTTGTACAAACTTACGTATTAAATTCAACGGAAAATGCATCCTATGTTTTAGTGACCAGTTCTAAATCTAGTACTCCTATTAAAGATGAGTTAAGAAAAATTTTAAATAGTGTAAGATATAATCCTTTAACATTTATTAATAATCCATTAACAAAAAATGAAAAAAGTAGTTTTGAAAAATTCAAAACAATGGTTGAACAGATATATTATAAACTTAGCAATAAAAACATGGGAGATAATGATTTTTTAAACTTTATCTCAAAAGTCTACATAGTTGTTATTGATATTGAAGATGGTATGAGTTTTGAAAAAGTAGTGCTTTTAACCTTAGAAAATAAATTTAAAGTTTCTAATCCGAAATTATTTTGGTCGTTTGCCATAAAAAATGCATTAAGCTTTGCTTCTCAAAGATTATCAGTAAAGAAAGATGAACTTCAACATAAATGGGCAACACATTTGAATACATATTCAAATGAAGACAGCAAAGATAAAGATGATAGTTTTTTTGAATTTGAAATACAGGATAGTCTAGCTGTGGGGAAAGATGTTATTCTTGCGGAATTATGTGAGGGGGTAGAGTGGGAAAATGAAGATTTAGATTTGAAAAATGCCTTATTTTTAATAGAATTTTTCAGATTCGATGACAATGGAAATAAAAAAGACTTATATAAATTACCAGATTTATATTTTGTAAGTGATGATTTGAAATTTAAAATAATATACAGGGCAGCTACTAATAAAGGTATGGAAAGATACTTGTTATCTAATCCACATTTTAAAAATAAAGAGTTAGTAATTATGCCTGCAAACGAAATAGAGCAAGTGGAAAAGGATGACCATGTAATAATGTATAGAGAAAAATGTTTGACTATTTTAAATGCAAATAGTACTCTAACATGTTTACATTGTGGAAAGGGTATTTCTAATAATAACTGTTCTATGATTGAGATTGATTATATACCTAGTAAATTGAAGTTGGGTATAATCCACAATGAATGTAGACAACCATTAGATAGAGTTTTGGGCATGGTGTCTTCTAAGTTATTTGATGAGTTTTCTTTTTTAAATAATTTTGATTTTGATAGATGGATTAAAGTTTTGCCTAATTCCCAAATACTTTCGCAATCTACAGATACTATGAACGATGGGAAGATAAAAATAGTAAATTGGCAACCTTGTAACATTCCTAATAGTTTCTCTAACTTTTGTGTGAAGATGAATCTTAAAAATGGAGATTTCCATTATACAAAGGTAAGAGGTATAAATGTCAACATGGTTAGGTACATTTTTGCGCATCTAAGTATGTACAATCATGATCATAATGGCTATCACTATTCAAATTACTGCATAATTACAACTTGACATAGAGCCGCTATTCATATGATTTTTGAGCCAAAAACGCAGCCATGATAAGGCTGGNAGAGGAAGAGTTGACAGGTTAAATAAAAGTGAAGCTGATAAAATAGTTAAGATGTTTAATGAGAACATAGAGAAATTGAGAGATAGTGACCCTATAGGATATACTTCAAAAAATAGAATATTTGGACCGTATAGTGAGTTAATAACATTAAAAGAAAATGATGAAGAAATATTAGAATGTGTATCAGCAGAAACAGTTGCATTTAATCAGCATATAGCAGAACAGCATGATGAATTTGAAAATTATTATGCTCCTCTATGTTTATTAACTAATGTAACTGACGGCTCAATTTTTGAAATTAATCGTTTTCCTATTTTAATTAGTAACCCATTGAATTTAAAATATTTTATTGAGAATTGGATAAGTGCGGGATTTGAAATTAAAGATTATGAGGTAAATATTTTAGCAAATGATATAGAGTTCGATAAATTTATGTTGGACGCTACTAGCGAATATAAACAAATTATAATAGACCCTATATACGATAAGAGCCAAGAATTAAAGAAGGGCATAGTTGTGAGTCACATAAGTTTATTAGAAATAGGTGAACTATAGACTAAGGGATAAACAAATCTACTTCTGATATTTTGTAACACACCCAACACACAGCACACTGTGAAGCAGTTGCTTGGTTGGAATTGGCTTAATTGTTAAAAGCCTCAGCGTATTTTAGGATGCGCTGAGGCTTTTTCATGTTTACATGCCATCTCTCAAAGGTATTGAATATGAATAAGGTTAAATACATTGAGAAGAGAGGTTTTCATAATGGATGTAAGGTTTCCAATTGGTGAATTGCAGGTTCCGGAGCATATTACGATGAATGAAGTAGAGCAGTGGTTAGCGGATATTTCGACGTATACGACACGTTTACGGGCAGTTGTCGATGGCTTGAGTGACGAGAAATTAAGCAAAACATATCGGGAAGGTGCGTGGAATGTGCGCCAGCTTGTGCATCATATTGCAGATTCTCAGCTCAATATGTATCAACGTTTAAAACTCGCACTAACAGATGACAATCCGACCGTACCATCATTTAATCAAGACAAATGGGCAGTAGAGCCAGATACTGAACTACCCGTAGAAAGTTCTATTAAGATTCTTGAAGGACTAAATGAGCGTATTGTAGCACTTGGTCACACATTAAATGATGCACAATTACAGCGTAAATTTACACATGCGGAAAATGGTGAGATTACGGTAGGGAAAAAAATCGCTAAATTAAGCTGGCATGAGAATCATCACTTAGCTCATATACGACTTGCACTTGAAAATTAAAAAATAAATGGGTATTGATGGATTTAAAGTAAAATGTGACTAAAAAAACGTTTGAAATAGCGAATTATTTTTAAAATGAGTAATAAATGTATTTTAGTCGAAAAAAATGCCATGAAGTAGAAGAAAATGCCTATATAGTTAGCGAAATATAAAAATGACATTCGACAAAATGAGACAAATTCCGTATACTAGAAAACTAATAAAATAAGAAAAACTTATACAAGTATTAAAAAGGAGTTTGGCATGATTGTTGTAAATAAACCAAAATATAAAATATCAATTGATGAAGAGGCATGTGAAATAGTTGCTCAACTCAACGGTTTTTTTAAACAGCAAGTAGTGTTGGAGTATTTTGAGGATCTTGATGATACAGCTGATAAAGTGGTCGTCGAAGACTACAAATTAATTATCGATGCAACGATGCAAGCTGCTCTTGCATCAGATGTCGTATCGGTATTAACATCAGCCCTCCTTTACTATCAGACTTTCGGATTTAAAGAAGTGGTTGTTGTCATGCCGATTTCGAAAATTTCGAGCGCACAAGTAGCAGAAGCATTGAAAGATGTTGACTTTAAAGGAACCGTTGTTTCGCCTACTATTCAAAAAAATGATTAGATGATAAAACAGGCATTGATAAGATGTCTGTTTTTCTTTCGTAAGGAATGCAAGCTTAGAGTGTGTTACAATAAGCTAGTTATGTAAAAAATAATCCTTCTTATAAATAAGATGTACAATAAAGGAGACCAATCATATGGTAACAAACGATTTATTAATTCGCCTGCGCTATGCATTAAATATTAAAAATAGCGATGTGGCTGAAATGTTCAAACTAGGTGGCGTACCATTAACGGCTTTAGACGTATCAAACATGCTTCAAAAGGTAAAAGATGACGAGCCGCGTCCAGAAAATTATAAAGTATGCACAAACGAAATGTTTGAAGCATTTTTAAATGGCTTAATCACAACAAAACGTGGTCCACAAGAAAAAAAACCAGGGCAAGAAGCGGTGAAATCTCAACGCGAACCAGCGAATAATATGTTGATTAAAAAAGTGAAAATCGCACTTCAAATGACAACAGAAGATGTGTTAGATGTTTTTTATGATGGTGGCATCAACGTATCAAAAGGCGAGCTTGGCGCGATTTTACGTAACCCAAGTCACCGTAACTATAAAGAATGTGGTGACAAATTCGCACGTAAATTCTTAAACGGCTTAACAGCACGTTATCGTAAATAAATAAAAAGAGACTGGGACAAAACACGTCATGTTCCTTTTTAGCTTTCCAAACGAAAAACCGGAACCGCGCCACCGCGCGATTCCGGTTTTTTTATGCTTATAGGAGCGGTCGTTTTAAAGCCTCTTTTTTATTGTTCGATAAACACTTCATTTACTTTATTAAAGAGTACAAGCATCTTTCCTTTACTGTTAAATAGTAACCCCTCTGGCTCACGAGTTGTTTGAAGTGAAACGGTCTGCTGGTCGCTACCATCGTGTTTAAAGCTTGTATACTCACCATTTGAAAGGATATAGTAGCGGTCTTTTGTACGCTCAAAACCCTGGATTTCCTTTCCTTTTGTTGTACCAATTAAGCCGTCGACGCGTAGTTTTTCACGTGGATGACGAATTGTATACCTAAAGTTTTCACCGATATGTAATCGATTGAGTTCATAGCCCGCACCTAAAACGTTAGAAGAAGTTGTTTTTGAGACGACAATAGCTGTTGTGTCGCTTTCCATCGCAAGTACATTTGGATGGATTTCAGCAGGAATCGTCCATTTTTTAATTACTTTTAACGTGTTCGCATCAATGCGCTGTAGTATATAATTTTTTGAGCCAACAACATCGACGATTTGATATAGATAGCCTTTATGATAATCCATTGCCTGCCCATGACCTACGCGTAATTTTTTACTAATCTTTACGAGCTTAAATTTCTTATTGTACTTATAAATATAGCCATAGGTCGTTTTATCACCTAATGCATACATTAAATAATAATTACCCTTTGCATCAATTGTCATTCCTTGAAGGGAGCGTTCTGTCCCGATTTTTTGGTTTACTTTATCTCGATATGGAAAAAAGAGCGTTGATACTTTTGTACCGTTACTGAAAGTGAGCGTATTTTTCTGTTCTTTTGCGCTAGTAATAGGCATGTTAATGTTAAATATTGTGATAAATAACAATAGAATACTAATTGATAAATTAAAACGTGTAATAAATTTCATAAGAGCACCTCGATTATTATAGTTTTTTTGTCTCATAAATTATATAATATTTTATATAAAAAGTATCATTTTGTGACCGTTATTTGTATATTTGCAGTAAAGAATGGTCTTTTGAAAAAGGGACGAGATAGCATGTTTTTAAGGAAATATAATTTGGTATGCGGGAGGAAAAGTATGTTATTTAAATCAAAAAGTCCAAGTGAGCAGTATGAGTATTTCAATAAAGTGTCAGAATCAGACATTATTGTGAGTGAGCGTTTCCAGGGGAAGTTAGACTTTCTAGGTTTTAATAAAGTGCGCCGAGAGTATGTTCATGAATTGCTAGAGCTTTATTTGGAAAAAAACGTTGAACTATTAGACCAATTTTATGTTCATTTAATGTCGATTGATGATTTTAGAAAAGTGATTGAAGAGCATTCTACTGTCGATCATTTGAAAAAAGTGTTCGATGCACATTTCCGTAGTCTCTTCGAGGAAGATTTAACATTAGACTATGTTTTCAAGCGTCGAAAAATTGCGTATACACATGCGCGCATTGGGGTATTACCGAACTGGATGATTTCAGCGTACACATTAATGAATCAACTAATTATTCCATTAATTACGGATAAATATAGCCGAAATCGTAAAAAGATGCTAGATGTTTTACTTGCGTACGATAGCTTAGTGACGATTGACCAGCAAATCATTGTTGAGACATATATTGAAATTCAAGCAGGTTCGATTGTAAATGGCTTAGGAAATATTATTAAATATAATACGCAGCTTGACCAAATTAAAAACCTAATCCAGTTCCAAGATACGCAGCAGCAAGCAGTACTTGCGGCAAATGCTTCGATGGACCAGCTCGAGTCATCGATTGATGAAGTATCCATGTCCGTTGTTGATGTCGCAAAAGATACGCAAACATCACTGCAAAAATTAAACGCTGATATTTCAACGCTTGAAAACATTACGTCTTCTCTACAGACGACGGACCGAGAGCAGGTGAAGGTGCAAGAGCATGTTGGGGAGCTAGTAGAACGCGTAGAATCCGTTAGTGAATTAATGCGCTTTATTCAAGGTATTGCGGAGCAAACAAATTTATTAGCATTGAATGCCTCGATTGAAGCGGCACGTGCAGGTGAAGCAGGGAAAGGCTTTGCGGTTGTAGCAGAAGAGGTGCGTAAGCTTGCTGACAATACAAAGCAATCCATTCAGCAAATTCAAGGCGATATTAATCATTTATTATTAATTACGACAAATATTAATGATTTAACGAAAAAATCGGCTCATGATTTACATGAAACAGTAAATGATACATCGAGCATTACAAAAGCACTTGTTGAATTAAATACAACGCTGCAGCAGCAAGGTTCAAGCTTTGAAACGATTGCATCGACAACACAGCAACAAGCACAGGCGGCACAGACGATTACAGCAAGCAATCGCGATATTGCGCGTAGCACCGAAGAAAGTAAAGAAATTGTCAATCAAACAGGGGATGCCATTTATAAGCTAAGTAAGATGATTGACACATATCGTGTTGATACGATTTCGAAAAACTTTATTATTAGCCAGGAAGATATTATTGAGCTTGCGATTACAGATCATTTATTATGGAGATGGCGTATTTATAACTTGTTGCTTGGTTTTGAGACAATGAAGGAATCTGAAATTCAATCAACGAGTGAAACACGTCTTGGCGATTGGTATTACGGTCAAGGACGAGACATCTTAGGTGATCATGCGGCATTTAAGGCGCTTGAGAAACCATTTACACGTGTGCATGAGGTGGCGAAGCTTGCGGTGCGCGCTTATTATAATGGCGATAAATTAAAAGCAGAGAGCTATTTAAAAGAAGTAGAACAAAATTCTACTGAAGTTATTGAGAACTTAAATATTTTACGTAATGAAATTGTATCGCGTAAAAAGCCATTTGAGAGATAACTAAAAATATTATAGATAAATGCGTAACTATAAAAGATGGGCATGGATAGCATGCCCATCTTTTGTATTGTTTTTCCAATAAAAGCATTCTAAAATAGAGTTGGGCATGGAACTTAAACAATAGGTAATCGTCCTATTTTCTGACGAGTGCGATAAAAGATTTTAAATAAAACAGGCGTTTTGTGGTTAATTTATTTGGAAAATGGGAATAAAAATAACAGGAACATTAACTGTTTTAAGGGGAAATTATAATGAAAAAAACATTACAAGACCAAGAATGTAATAAAAATCACTTAGTCGATCATTTATTAGATTTAGGTATTTTTAAAATTAATGGTAAACAATTATATCAAGCTACATTACAAGAATTAATTCAAGCGTATCAGCAGTATACGATGAAGCCCGTTCATGCATAATATAACGGTTTAATAAAAAGCAGGAAGTGTGAATGAAGTGACCCCTAATTGTTAGACACGGTTATTTTGTTTAAGCAGCTTGTATAAAATGAGTTCGGTATTGTACCGGGCTCATTTTTAATTTTGCCTTAATTCGTT
>NZ_JBHUOR010000037.1:0-43769 GCF_042686175.1 Kurthia populi
GTTGATTTTGGTGTAGGAACTTTAATTATACAGGCTCATATTGAATGGGTCTTTTTTTATTTATTTTGAGTGGTGCACTTAATATTACAATTCGTCAACAAAAAAACGCACCTTTTTAATTAGTAGTTCGATTATTATAATGGTCTTAGTTTATAGTAATTTCTTTCAATCCAACTTATATTCCCATACAGAACTTTCTACAAAAGAGTATCTAACATCCGACAAATATATGCCGACACAAGACACTTCTGCATTCGATTATATTAAAAATCACGAATTAAATGACACTGTTCGAACAGATTGGTCAAATATATTCCGAGAAAATATGACCTCCCTTATGCCGATTAACGGTTTTAGTTTATATTCTAGCATTTCAAATGGCTCTATTATGGATATGTACATGCGCGATTTGCAAATTGATACAGGGCGTGAAAGTCTAAGTCGCTATCGTTCATTAGGTGATCGAACAAATTTAATGGCGGCCTTCCAAAGCCAATTTTATATGCGTCATTCAACATACCAAAACATTCCTTACTTATATGAAAATGTTCATACATCAAAGAATTTTACACTGTATGAAAACCAAAAATTATTACCCGCATTTCGTGTAGTAGATTCTTTTTATAATGAGGAAGCATTACAGCTCGAGTCAACACTTGCAAAAGAGCATGCACTTTTACAAGGAGCAATTACAGATGATGGCACTACGCCCTTGCCAACTACAAATACTATTAGACCTACTTCCATTACATTACATAATGGAAAATGGAAAAAGGATAGATTAATCGTTCCTCGCAAGAAGAATGAGGGTGAAATACTCATTCACCTGCCGAAGATAGAGAAAATAGAGACATTATACGTTCAAATGACGTTATCTCCAATTAAACGCTACAAAAAATTCACATTAAAAATCAATGATTACGAAACAAGTCGACGAAGCAACTATGCAAAATACAAGACAGGCTTCAATGACCTAACTTTCGCCATACCAGCAAGTGACCTAGTCAAAATCAAATTACCGAGTGGTAAGTACCATTTAACAAACCTGCGTATTTACGGTGAAGATTATAAGACCTTAGATGCGGCATACAAGGCTGCAAAAAAAGCAGATTTCACTTGGAATAATGCCGATGCTTCTGGCACAGTTACCGCAAAAAAAGATGACCTATTAGTGACACCCATTCCATATGAGCCGGGCTGGCATATTACACTAAATAATGAAAAAGTGGATGCCAAAAAAATCAACTATGCCTTTATCGGCATTCCACTACAACAAGGTCAAAATCAGATAACAATGCATTATGTACCACCCTATTGGTCTATCGTCTGGCCGATATCTGCTGTATCTTTAATATTACTTGTTGCCTTGATTTTATGGCGCAAAAAAAGTAGCGCAAATTAAGCGCTACTTTTTTTATTTATTCGTTACAGGTGCTGGGTAATCAAAGCCCTTTGTATCGACTTCTACCTTTTTCATCACTTGATCACTATTTGGTTTATCTGCTTTATCACGAGGTGCATTCACAATCGTATCAACAACATCCATACCTTTTGTTACTTTACCAAATGCAGCATAGTCACCATCAAGATTAGCTGATGCCTTTACCATAATAAAAAACTGTGAGCCCGCTGAATTGGGGTCGCCTGAACGAGCCATTGAAATAACACCGCGCTCATGTTTTAAATCATTTGTGAAATCATTATTACTAAATTCACCATCAATTGTATAACCCGGACCCCCTGTACCATCACCAGATGGATCGCCTCCTTGAATCATAAAGCCAGGAATTACACGATGGAAAATTAAGCCGTCATACTTCCCTTCCTTTGCTAATGAAACAAAGTTTGCGACTGTATTCGGTGCCACTTTTGGATAAAGTTCTAGCACTACTTTTTCATCATTCGCCATCGTAATGGTTACAATTGGGTTCTCTTTCACTTTTTCTGCATAATCTGCATTTGATACCTGTTCCTTCGTTGTTTCAGATGTGCCACATGCCGCAAGAATCGCCACAAAAGCAAATACTAAAACGATAGACCATTTTTTCATATTCTTCTCTCCAATCTAAAAAAACAATTCGCCTAATTATATCAACCCTGCATATAGCTGACTATTAAAAGCAAATTATTTTCAATAAAAAAGAAATTGCCTAAATTAATCTCTCCTTATCCTATATTTGTTGTTTCAAAGTAATGCTTAACAAAATACTGCAATAACTCATGTAGCTTTTTTATTCATTTCCTTTATTTAGCATTGTTTGCCTCGCTTTATGAATATATTTCACTAAAAACATGCCTTCTCAGTCAAGTAGAAACTTAACCTTGCATTCATCTCTTACCTGCGAGCGTTGAGGTAGGCGTATTCTACAAGAATTGAAAGAAGAAAGAAAAATAGCTAACTAATTATTTTTTAAACATATCGATATATTTTATGAATTAAAAGAATCCTATTTTAAACACCTACTAATCGCTTTTCTGAAAAGTTTTTTTTATTATAAACCATTGAACATTCTTAACAATTATAGCTTCATAAAAAATCATTTAAATTTGTAAATATTTTCAATAAAATTATTTAAAAAGAATATATAATTTATATGATGAAATACTAAAGAAATAATTAAATGCATAAAAAATTATTTTTATATGTATATTTAACGAATAAAATGATATTATTTTGTCAAAAATAATAGAAAAGGACGATAAAATTATTAGTCATATTTATTCTTGTAAGAAAAATAGAACAATAATAGAATAAACATATGGAGAGATTACCCTCTCTCCTAATCCTTAAAAAGCTGATCATTGCCGTGATCAGCTTTTTTTATTGCTGTTATTTGTTCTAATTTATCGACTTGCTTCCATTTTTTCACGAAATTACGACAACCTTATAGATTTACTCCAGCGCATTTCGTAACATTAGACCTTGATTCCAAAAGGAGGTCTAAGAGATTGAAAAAAGTAATCCCACTATTTTTCGTAAGCTTATGTCTAATCATTTTAGCTGGCTGTCAAACTGCCGCACCTAAAATTCAACAATACATCGAGGTAAAACAATATCATTCAGACGAACATGCATATAAAACCGTATCCGCACATACATCAGCACGTGATACACGTAATTTTTTAAGCTCGCTTGACTGGGAAGAGGCAAATTTAGCTAAAGTCAATTCGCCGGATTACACCTTACAATTTTCCAACTCTGCTACAACCGTCAAATCAGCGACTTACAACATTTGGTTAAATCCATCAAAAGATAAGGCAGAAATTATAATTGATGGCGAAAACAAACATGTGCAGCTAGACCGTCAAACATCTGCTAAATTATTTGATTACCTGATTGGGCAACCGCTAACTGCTATAAAATAAAGATAAAAAGGCTGCAACCTATATAAGTCGCAGCCTTTTTATTATTTTGCTTTCTTTTCTGTGCCTTGCTTATATTCATACGGCAAAAAACTAATTTCTTTCTCTTTTTTATTAATTAATAATGTACCTTCATATACAGTGACCCCAGCTGTACTTACAGCTTCTCCGGTCTCTTTCATTTTTAAATCTGCATCCTTTTGATCCGCTGCAGATAATTTTAAATAAAAGTTGCCGCTATATTCACTGTAGCCTTTTAAATAAAATTCATTATTAATTTGTGTTTGGTACAGTTTGACCGTTTCAATTTTTGCTTTTTTATTAATTGTTGGGGTATTCCCTAAATAACGATATGATGAATAGTTTTGTGTATATTCCATCACATCATATTCTTGCTGAATTTGAACCGTATCTGTTTTTTGGTAATAGCTATACGCAACCGTAATTGCTAGTAAAATATTAATTAAAAATAATAGCTTACTCGTACCACTAATTCGTTTGTAAAAAGGCTCGCGCTTCGCATCTTCTAACTCTTGACGAATCGTTTCTTTTTCATCTTCTGATAAAGGTTTTCCGACACGAATTTCTGTTCCTTTACTTAGATGATCGATAGCCGTCTGATTGGCTTCTTCAAGACGACGTGCCTTCATCTTGTACACATACTTATCCCAGAATAACGTAAAGACATTAATAATCGTTACAATAATCAAGAGAACAACATTCATTATCATATTTCTGACCTACTTTTTTAAATGATTTCGATGCCTATTATAAAGCAAAGAAAGTCGTTCGGTCAAAGGTTCTCTGTGAGTTCACTATTAATAATGCAGGAGGTCAACTATTCTTCTACGTTCCTTGCTAATAGTCATTTTCATTTAATAAACTTATTTTACATCGGCAAATGAAGTCGTTCTATAGACATGCTTAAAATAACAATTCAAATGAGTTAAATCCGCAAAATTACAGTCCACAACTATTTTATAAACATCCTTTGTTTGCTCTAATAATTATCTTGCACATGGATATAACATAACCCCAACATGCTCTTTAAAATATTGAATCAGTTGAAATTTTGACATATCTACTTCTTCTGCAATCTATTCAAGAAATAGCACACTATCTAAATTTGCATGCAACACTTCTTTTGTATAAAGCATCGTACGCCTTACCTTCGTCTGCTGTATTGTAGATATATACTCACCTCCCTCTATAGCCATTAACATGAAAGAGATAGGCTGTAGTGAATAGTGTATTATCGCAATAATAAATTACCAATTAATTCTTTTTATGATAAAATTTTAATAAATGGGAAGGTGAATTTTTGTGAAAAATATTTTTCTTATTTTATTCGGACTTATTTTAACCATCTTTCTCGTTACCTTCTTTGAATCTGTTGGCTTGATGATTGTTGCAGGTTTAGCGTTTGGGACATTACTTAGCATTGCCTATAGCGTACATACGAAATCGTAAAAAAGCTGAGCATACGAAAATAAGGAATCGCGCGTTGGCACGATTCCTTATTTTTGTTGTGAACAACTATTTTATTTCGCCCCGGCAGATGTTAAACCACCAAATGGACTTAAAAATGTTCGTCCTAATGTATCATCTTTTTTCGCTATCGGCAGTTTAGGAAATAATAGCTCTGCCGTTGTATACGCTTCCTCTAAGTGTGGGTAGCCAGATAAAATAAATTTATCAATCCCTAAATTCTGATACTCCTTAATACGTGCTGCCACTGTATCCGGGTCTCCAACAAGCGCTGTTCCCGCTCCTGTCCTTACTAAGCCAACACCTGCCCATAAATTCGGACTAACTTCTAGTCGATTACGGTCCCCCTCATGTAGGCTCGTCATAAGCCGCTGTCCCTCTGAATCCATTCGCTTAAAAACTTCTTGTGCTTTTGCGATTGTTTCATCATCCACATGCTCAATCAGTTTTTCAGCTGCAGCCCATGCCTCCTCCTCTGTTTCGCGTACAATCACGAAACCGTTGACACCAAATTCGATTGGTCCTTGGCCTGCTTCTTCACGTAATGCGCGCACTTCATCAATTTGCTTCTGAATATTTTCAAGCGTATTGCCATTCATGAAATATACATCGGATACACGCCCTGCCATCGCTTTCGCTGCATGTGAATTGCCACCTTGGAAAATTTTTGGCGGACGAATAGGCTTTGGCTTATGCTGTGCATCATTTAAAGAATAAAAATCGCCTTTGAAATTCGCATATTCTGCTGTCCAAAGCTCCCGTAGGACACGAATAAATTCCTCGGAACGACGATAACGCTCATCATGATCTAGCCAAGGCTCGCCGTAGCCAATAAATTCGCCTTTAAACCAGCCACTCACAATATTCACTGCACTACGCCCGCCACTCACATGGTCAATGGTCGCAAGCATTTTTGCCATTACTCCTGGATGCCACAGTCCTGGTAGCACAGCGGTAATAATTTGTAGTTTTTCTGTCCTTGCCGCAAGTGCCGCGGATAAGGTCGCCGCCTCTAGCTGTAACTCTGCCCCGTAGCTTGCAAAAAAGCGTGTTTGTAATAAAACATAGTCAAATCCAAGGTTTTCCGCAATCTGTGCGTAGCGCACATTATCCTCAAAGTCCCAGCCTGTCTTTTGTGGCAATTTCGAAATAACTAGCCCACCACTTACGTTTGGCGCCCAATAGGAAAATTTCAATGTCATGAAAAACACCCCCTTTAATTAGAAAATTCAGATTTTTTATGATAATAATAACTATCATATAACTAAGAATTATGTGTAAAAAATTTTAATTTACTTGCAGCAGTCCACTCTTTTGCTCCATAAAGTCTTCTAGTTTTCTAGTTAATCCACCTGGTCCAAATTTTTTTCCTACAGCACAGTGCTGTAAGCTAAATTGGAAAATTAACCGACGGCGTTTAATAATATCGTGCACCCCTAGCTCAAAAAAATAATTATCAATTGTATTATAAATGCCTTTTATAAATGTCAACATGGTTAGGTACATTTTTGCGCATCTAAGTATGTACAATCATGATCATAATGGCTATCACTATTCAAATTACTGCATAATTACAACTTGACATAGAGCCGCTATTCATATGATTTTTGAGCCAAAAACGCAGCCATGATAAGGCTGGCTCATCCGCAANCCTTTAAAGCAAATTTCTCCTCACAAAACTGCACAAAGCGTAAATCTGGTAAATGAAATACCTCATCTAGATTGGCCATGCTATCCTCTCCTTACAATGCACAAAAGCCTCTCTAATCCAAAAATTAGAGAGGCTCTAGTTGTCTAGTCACCTGTAACCAAAACACAAAAGGAGAGCAAATCGATTATTAATCGATAAGCCCTCCAGTTGTCTGGTCGGTTTGTTTAATTTGTTGTTGCTAGTATAAACATTACTATTCCTAGTAGTCAAGTATGTTTTTAAAAATTTCAATAAGAAATCACTTAAAAACCGCTTCATATCTGGATTTAAAAAAGTTAAAAATATTTTCCAAACAAAAAAACACCTCCAGTAATCTGAAGATGTTGTTCCGTTTAAGCCATTGCTTTTAAGCCGATTAAGCCGACGATAATTGCCGCCATACTAATTAAGCGCATTCTATTTTTTGCTTCACCAAAAAATAAAATATTCACAACAACCGCACCCACCGTACCAATGCCAATCCAAATGACATAGGCAATGCTTAATTGTAAATAATGAAATGATTGATAAAGGAAAAAGAAGGATAAGCCAAATCCACCAATATAGAGTGCGAGCTGCCAGAGCCTCTTAGCCTGACTAAATAAACGTAAACCGACAACACCGGCAATCTCACAGGAAGCGGCTAATAATACAAATATCCAGCCCATATTATGCCTCCTTCCCTTTGCCATCACTTAATTTCAAGCCAATAATTCCGGCAATTAAAATCAGCATGAAAGCACTCGTCATCAAATCAAATGGTTTATCAAAAATAAGTAAATCCATTAATACGGTTCCAAACGTCCCGACACCAGCAAAGATAGCATAGACAGTGCCTGTCGGTAAGTTTTCACAGGCTTTCGCTAAAAAGTGGAAATCGAGCATAATCAGACCGACAATCAAAATCCAATGCCACCAGCTCGATGCAAACGAAAATCCTAAAAGCCATAATATTTCACAGAGACTGGTTAAAGCGACGTACATCCAGTCTTTTTTCATAATAACTCCTCCAAATTTTAAAAAAGTGACTCGTAGTCATTTTTTGTGTTAAAAATATAGGTATTCAACTTATTGAATACCTAATGCGCGGTGGACAAACGTTTTTAGTGTACGAATTTGTTGTGTAGCAAATGCTTCATCTACTTTATCATCGAATAAATAAAGCTGCTCTGCTGTCGATTCAATAGTTCCGATTAAAATACGTGCTGTACTAAATGCATCCATATCCGCATTCATTGATTGTTCTTGTTGACCTCGCACAATTAAATGAGCCATCCAATCATAAAACGGAGAGTAAATGTCTTCCCATTCACGAATATACTCACTTTTTGCAAGGCCTGCATATAAAAGCTGTAATCGATCCTTTTGTTCCAGGTTAAAGCGCATCATCGCGTCAATCATATCATTTAGCTGTTGCGCTGCAGATGATGACTTCTTTGTTTGCTGTTGCAAATACGCAAGAATCTCAACAACTACCTGCTTAGCAATCTCAGGCATAACTGCTGCCTTCGTTGGAAAATACAAATAGAAAGTCCCTTGTGCAATGCCTGCGAGCTTCACAATATCGGATACTTTTGTATTATCAATTCCTTGCGTTAAAAATACTTCCTGTGCTGCAGCGATTATACGCTCTTTTTTGTCAGCCATGTATGCGCCTCCCTTCTACTTTCCTCTATCGTAACGGATAGTGTGAATGACTGTCAATCAGTAGGTTTTGTGACAACCGTGTGAAATCGAGATACTTTTTACACCATGAGCTCCATTTGTGAGTGCTTCTTCACAAATAGTTCATGATTTTCTTGTACAATAGATGATGAATAATAGCTAAACTAAAAGGAGCGGTAAACAACATGATGAAACGTTTTATGCCCGTTGCAGCAGCAGCCATTGTGACAACAACAATGAGCTTACCTGCTTTTGCACATTCAGAATTAACAGCCTCAAATCCAACAGATGGACAAGTCGTAAAAAAGGCACTTGATGAAGTGTCCATTACCTTTAGCGGCAAAATTGAAAAAGGGAGCGACATTACCGTAACAGATTCAAAAGGCAAAGAAGTCGAATCAAATGATTTAACAATTCATAATACTGAAATGACGGCTTCATTTGACGAGCCCCTTGCAAATGACGACTATCAGGTTGATTGGAATGTCTTAAGCGCTGACGGCCATCCAGTAGAAGGCACGTATTCATTTTCTGTTAATGCAAAAGAAGTGAAGGAAGAAAAAGCAGCAGAAACTACTACTGAAGAAAAAGTAGAAACGAAAGAAAAAGAAGAAAAACCAGCTACACCAACTGAGGAAGAGGTCACTGGTCCATCAGTTGGCATGCTAGCAGCTGTCTTCGGTGGATTAGTTGTCGTGATTGGCGGCGGTTTATTCTTCTTGTTACGTAAAAAATAATGCTCGAAATTTCTCAAGCATTCCTTTATATTTGTCTAGCGATTTTAACAGGAACATTTGTGCTTTATAGCGTGCCTGCACAAAAGCGTCCTGAAATCGTTGTACCGAAAAAATGGCTACTTATTAGCGCGGTTGCCATTCCTATACTATCTTTTGTTGCAGTGATTGAAGTTATTATTAATCTTGGCGCACGTATTGGCTACTTAGATGCTACCCTGCTTGTATTATCTTCTACAACGGTAGGACTCGCGTGGGTGATGACACTCGCCTTTTCTATTATGCTGATTATTTTAGTCGCACGCGGTATGTTTGCCCGCTTTGGCCTTTTGATTATGGTCATCTTGACGATGACGCTAGCTTGGGGAAGTCATGCGACATCCATGAATTTTACAACAGGCATCATCAGCGATTTCTTACATACGATTGCGATGAGTGTTTGGGTAGGAACATTATTTGTTGTGAGCTTTTTTGCAAAAAATACAGCTAATTGGCTGGCATTCTTAAAATGGTTTTCAATTGTCGCAGCAGCTAGCTTATTTACGATCATCATTAGTGGCTTAATTTTAATGGGTGTCCTTGTGCCAAGCTATGTTACATCATGGCTAACAAATTATGGTCAAGGGTTATTCTTAAAGCATATGTTTGTTGTGCCAATTGTTTTATTAGCTTTTGCCAATATGATTATTGCACGTTTTATGTTAAAACGAGACATGCCGTTTAACCCGCTTCCATGGGTTCGTATCGAAAGCTCATTTTTAATGATTATTTTAATCATTACCGCTTTCTTTACACAGCAACAACCGCCTGTTCATGAGCTAACACAATCGATGGTATCTCCTGTATTCCAGTGGTTGCATGGTGGAGCGGCAATTGACGGAGACACAGTTATGAATTTTGCGTTTTCTGGTGTGGCCGTCGCCTTTTTATCACTTGCGACGATTAGTCTTTGTATCTTTTTGATGTCATTCCTTATTCGTCAAATACCAGCTTATGTCACGTTTATTCTCGGCTTTATTGCTGCGGTATCGACGTACGTATTCGTTATGAAAAGCATTGTATTGCTCTAAAATTAAATCGTTTTGAAAGAAGAATCCCATTCATGGCGATTCTTCTTTTTTATTTGTGACATATTCTTGTATCATTTCAATATCTTTTACTTTTTTCTAGCACACATATAGTCTTTTAGTTTTATTACCTATATAATTAGAACTAATTTAACGAAGAGAAGAGGAGATTTTTATTAGTATTTATAATTACTTGGTAAAAAAGCCCAATAATGAGATTTTATCAATGCAAACGTATCAGCAACAAGTCATGCTTATTGTGAATACAGCAAGCCAGTGTCAATTTACATATCAATATGAAGATTTACAAAAACTATATACACGTTATCAAGAACGTGGCTTTACTATTTTAGCCTTTCCTTGCAATCAATTTGGTGAACAAAATCCAGAAGATAGTCAAACGACTGCCACACAATGCAAATTACAATATGGTGTCTCTTATCCAGTCTTTGATAAGGTGATGGTAAACGGCGAAAAGGCATTTCACTATTTAAAGCATGAAATATCTTGCAAAGATATGCCTCGTGACAATATGCAACAACAAATGTTGTACGCTCATATTGAGGAAAATTATCCTGACTATTTACTCGCGCCGAATATTCGCTGGAACTTCACAAAATTTTTAGTAAATCGTCAGGGACATGTTGTGCATCGTTTTGAGCCAGATGATTCTATTTTAGATATTGAACAAACAATCGAATCATTACTTTAAGGAGGAAACCCAATGAGTGTTAGTAAAAAATTAAATTTGTCCTTTATCTCCATTTTAATTATTATGTTTTTATCGATTTCGTTTGCGATTATTAATGTCGTCTCCATTGATAAAAAAGCAGACGAGGCCTTCCAAAATAGGATTGTACAAGTACAATTACTTGATGAAATTATGATTAATTTGTATAAACAAGGTCTATATGCGCGTGCCATTATTATCGAGGACTCAGAAAGTAATCGTGACCTACTAGCTGCTAGCGCAAAGGGTGTCGATGATTCCATTGCAGAGCTAGAAAATTATTTAATGGCTTCCTCAGTCAAACAGCAATGGAGGGAATTGAATACATATAATAATGAATTCAATGACCAAATGAATGCCTTTATGACCGCAATTGATGAAAAAAATAAGCGTGAGGCAAAACGAATTGTTATAGAGGATATTGCAAGCTCAAATGGGCATTTGGTAAAGCTTGCGGATGAAATGCGAATGTATCAAAATCAGCAATTAACCGATATTGCAGATGAAACAACTTCTGTGATTTCGTCGACAAAATGGACAGCTAGTATTTCATTAATTATCAGTATCGTGATTACGCTATTCTTTATCGTGTATATTCGTCGTCATATTGTGAACCCGCTGACGAATGTAAACAAGCTCGTAAATATTGTCGCCGATGGAGATTTAACACAGCAAGATATTCCCGTACACGCAAAAGATGAAATTGGTCAGCTTGCGATAAGTGTCAATAAAATGAAAAATAACCTTCATCATCTTGTGGAAAATTTACAAATGAATGCAGAGCAATTATCCGCAGCAGCCGAAGAATTGTCGGCAAGCACAGAAGAAGTAAGTGCGACGAGCGACGAAATTACATCACAGGTCGAAACGGTTGAAGCGCGTGCTTCTTCATCTGTTGAAGCATCGAATGAAAGTGCTTATGCAATGGACGAAACCGCTCAAGGCGTACAACGCATTGCCGAATCTGCTCAAACATTAAACGAATCGGCATCAGATACGAGTATTCAAGCCTCACAAGGTCTTGCGACAGTGAGCGATGCAAGTAAGCAAATGACAGACATTAATAATTCGACAGATTTAGTTAGTCAATTAGTGACGAAGCTTTCCGCACAAACGGTGGAAATTGCTTCGATGACAAAAATTATTACTGACATTACCGATCAAACGAACCTACTTGCACTTAATGCCTCAATAGAAGCGGCACGTGCAGGCGAACATGGGAAGGGCTTTGCAGTTGTTGCTGCAGAAGTTGGAAAACTTGCGGAGCAATCGAAGAAATCAGCGAACTCGATTAAACGCTTAACGGACGAGATTCAGCTAGATACAGCGAATGTTGAAAAAGCGGTAGCAGCGTCCCTTGTCTCTGTAAAACAGGGTGTTGATGTAATTGAGGAGGCACATACATCCTTTGATACGATTTCAATGGCTGTGTCGACAATGACCGCACAAATCGAAGATATTTCTGCAACATCTGAGGAATTATCTGCAGGTGCTGAGCAAGTAGCCGCCTCTATTCAAGACATTTCTGGTGGGGCATCACAGACTTCTCAAAGTATTCATGTCATTGTTGATTCAATGGAAGAGCAAAAAGCGACGATGGAGCAAATCAGTCAGGTCGCGATGGAATTAAGTAATCATGCGCAGCAATTAAATGAAGAGATTCGCGCATTTAAAGTATAACCACATAAAAAAGAGACTTGGACAAAACACGTCATGTTCCTTTTTTAGCATTCACAACACAAAACCGGAACCGCGCCACCGCGCGATTCCGGTTTTTTATATGCTCATAGGAAAGGTTGTTTTACACGTATGTCCCAGTCTCTTTTTAAATACTATCAACGTGGTAGCATTTTTGAACTATCTAGCATTTCATCCTTAATTTCTTTTAAAATAGTCGACACATCTTCTACAGAAATGGTTCCTTTAGACGTTGTAAATACTTGAACTACCCCCACTTAGCGCGACCATTGCGACAAGCCAAATAAGGATGGTCAGCCACATGCCTTTTTTTGTTGATACAAAATCTGTAATCGAACTTAATAATTTTTTCATTTGTTCTCCTCCTCACTACAGGACTATAGCAAGCGAATATAAATTCCAGAAAAAAATCGCATAATTTTATTTGATTTTGGGAATAGAATGGATAATGATAGGAGGCTTTCACATGGTCATTTTAGAAAATAATCGATTGAAGCTCGTACAACCTGATTTACAGTATTTAGAAGCAATGCATCGTATTCATGCTGACCCTTCCACAAATCGCTACAACCCAGGTGGGCCGCATGAGTCACTAGAACAAACCCGCGAGATGTTACTAAACTGGATGGATGACTGGACACGTGACGAAATTGGCTATTTTATTATAATTGAAAAGGCCTCTAATGACGTGATTGGCATGTGCGGTGTGCGCTACCGTGATTGGCAAAATGGCCGTATTTTTAATTTAGCGTATCGATTAGATACAGCTTATACACGGAAGGG
Source organism: Kurthia populi (assembly GCF_042686175.1). Lineage (NCBI taxonomy): Bacteria > Bacillati > Bacillota > Bacilli > Caryophanales > Caryophanaceae > Kurthia > Kurthia populi. Next base: position 13,219 of record NZ_JBHUOR010000037.1, read on the forward strand.
CTATACAAAAGAGGCTAATGAGCTTGTACTACAGTATATTCACGATACAATTGATACAAATCCTAAGATTGTTGCGCGTACGAAATATAATAATATCCCGTCGATAAAAACGGCGGAGGCCCTTGGCTTAGCATTAAATCCTCGCTTTGATAATTTTGAAGAACCGGGAGATGTGTATTTATTTAATAAAGGCTGCTTTGCTTAAAAAGATCGTACTGCGGTGCGATTTTTTAATTTTCAAAAAAACCATTGTTGACGCCACCTTTTCGCGCTATAGTGATGCTAAAGGGAGGAATTTTCATGACTATTTTAGAAAAGCTACGTCTCATCTTAAAACAGCAAGATGTTGAGGCTTTCATCGTAATGAGCGATCAAAACCGCCGCTACTTAACAAATTTTACAGGAAGTGAGGGCGCGGTTCTCGTCACACAAACTGAGGCCAAATTATTCGTGGACTTCCGTTACACAGAGCAAGCCACAGCACAATGCCCTGATTTTACAGTGCAAGAAATTAACCCGAGACACGTATATGATGTTATTAATGCCTCGCTGAAAGAGCAAAATATTACAACACTTGCCTTTGAAGAACAGCATGTCTCATTCGCTACATATCGTATGCTAACAGCAAATATCAAGGCTACCTTACAGCCGATGTCACTGCTTGTTGAAGCAATACGCCTAACGAAAACACCTGATGAAATCGAATTAATTAAGAAAGCTGCATGGATTTCAGATGAGGCATTCATGCATATTTTGACGTTTATTAAGCCTGGCGTGACAGAACGTGAAATTGCTTTTGAGCTTGAATCACATATGCGTAAAAATGGTGCAGATGGCGCATCATTTGATATGATTGTTGCCTCAGGTACGCGCTCTGCCCTACCACACGGTGCACCGACAGAGAAAAAAATTGAAACAGGTGATATGCTGACACTAGATTTCGGTGCTTATTATAAGGGCTATCGCTCGGATATGACGCGCACGATTGCTGTTGGAGAGCCGCCTGCAGAGCTACGAAAAATTTATGATATTGTCTTAGCAGCACAGGAATTATCACTGAAGGAAATGAAAATCGGCATGACCGCACAAGAGGTCGATAGCCTATCACGCGATTACATTACCGCACAAGGCTACGGCGCACAATACGGTCATGGTGCAGGCCATGGCATTGGCCTTGATATTCATGAGGACATTTTCTTAGCACAAGGTGTTGCTACACCAGTGAGAGAAAATATGGTGCTTACAATGGAGCCTGGTATTTATATCCCTGGACTTGGTGGCGTACGTATCGAGGATGACGTCATTATGACAAAGGACGGCGCAGAGGTTATTACTCATTCACCAAAAGAATTGATTGTGCTATAGCAGTGAAAAAAGGACAGTACCTGTATGGGTACCGCCCTTTTTTTATTTTATAGCTCCGTATATTTCGATTTATTTCCCTTTGCCTTTTCAACTGGATATTTTAAGGCATTCTTTTTAATTTTTTGTTGAACAGCTTTTGCTAAATCAATCTGTGCCTCATCCGCAAATAATAATGCATAAATTACAACATCAGCGAGCTCATCTGTGATGTTATCTCGATTGACAGCTAATGCGTCTTCACTCGTTTTCCATTGGAAATTTTCAAGTAATTCACTTGCCTCTAGTGACAATGATAGCGCAACATCTTTTGGATTGTGGAATTGTTTCCAGTTTCGCTCATCCCGAAACGCTATCACCTGTTTTTGTAGTTCTTCAATTGTCATGCTTTCAGCTCCTTTAAACGCTCGCGTAATGCTTCATCATACGCATAAATATAGAGTCCATGAACGCCGCGTTTCATTAAAATATTGAGTGAATTTAAAATGATTCGTTCCTTCGCAAACTCAACATTTTCGATTCCTTCTGTCCCTGCATAAGCACCTGTATCTTTATATTTTGTTGTATCAATTCTCAAACAATCATTCACTGCATCATACTGAATAGATGGCCCAAGCACAACCCCGACATAATTCAAATCAAATCCCTGAATCGTATAAATAGAGCCCGCCTCTTGGATCGTTTCCTGACGTTCTGCCCATGTTGTAGAGCTTGCAGTTGTATTCCAGGGCATTTGATAGTCTCCTTTAGATTCCGTTACATAATAGGTTTTATTGTCTTTCTTATGTAGAAAATCAAATGTGGCAACAACGCGGCTTAATCCTACGTCCTTATTTTTCTCTTCAATTGCTTGATGTAGCTGCTGCAAGCTATCAAAACAGGCCACCTCATATTTTTCATCTACAGGTATGGGCAGTAGCTTCTTATCTTTAAAAGCATCAATCCATTTAATTATTTGATCATTGGCTTGCATACGAAATTGATTCGTTAACGGGTAAACTTTACACGTTTTTGCCGTCTGCTTTAAGTTTTCCAGTTTAGCAGCTTCCCATAGGCTCTTCAACTTCAATACTTGATTTTGGTCATAAACAATAATCACAATCTTTGCCAGCTTCATTAATTCTTCTAATTGATTATTTCCATAAAAATTATTGTATGTATCTTTGCGTGTCAATAATAAATGCGCCTCATCCACTAAAATAATATCTGCACGCTCATCATTTTTTTGAAGACGGTTAATAAGCGGTGTTGGTTTTTCAATATTTTTAGCCTTTAGATGCTTCACATTTTTAGCAATCCCTTTATAGGTCTTGAGCATTTCCTCATGATTGACGACCAAATAGTTAGTTGTTTTCTTAAGCGCCCCCTCTTCTAGCGCATACTCTTGTAAGGTGTTAAAAATCGAGCTCAGTACGACACTTTTTCCAACGCCCGCTTCTCCTTCAATAATTAACAAACTGCTTTCATCCTGGATGTGATTTTCACAAAATTCGAGTACCTCTTCTTTTAAATCCAGCTGCTCACGAGAAAGTTCTTTAAATGGCGATAGCTTGAAAATATCTTTATTTTCGATTGCATGCAGTGAATGCTGCACAAGCTTTTTTTGTCGCAATTGTTGCCATAGCTCTTGAAAGACTTCTTCATCATAAAAAGATTTTTCGTAGTAATTATGTGTCACATGGCTTACTGTTTTACTTTTATTTTGTAATAAATATTTTTCATCTCCTAAAAAGTAATTGATCAATTTCGTTTCGAGATGAAATGTTGCGGAGCGGTTAAATCGTTCATGCTGAATGAGATTGATTTGTGTTAAATTTTTACGCGCCTTATTTTTCAAATGCGCCTTCATTCTTTTTTTAAAATAAATCGTTTCCCCTATGTAAGCTTCCTTATCATTATTAAGCAAATAAATAACAGGATAATTCAAATAAGGTTCTTGCTGGCTAATGCGATTTAATGCATCATTTTTAAAATCCATCGATACGATTTCTAACGAGCTCATTGTCTAACCCCTCCATTTTTTACTTATTATATCAAAAAACACTTTTTAAAGCTGATGGCTATTTTGACAATAAAAAAAGCATGCGTTTTTATTCGCATGCTCATTACCTTACCCCTCTAATCTAAGCTCACAGTCGCCCATTAGCTCAATTCGCTCCTGCCCTACTCGCTCGGCCAACTCTTTTGGCAATGTCACAATTACTGGCTTCGTTGCTTTTAGTGGTTTTTTATTCGCGGTAAGTGAAATTTGTAGCTTGTCATGGCATAAAATATTGACAGCGACTTGCTTATAGCTATCTTGAATAAGTAGCTCGAGCCCTGCGCCGTCTGTAAAGCGGATGGCCTGTGCTTTCCCTTTATACGTACCGAACCAGCTATTGCCAAAGCCCGCAAGCTCAACATCATATGCCTCCACAGTCTCCGTTATTTCCTGAAGGGCCTCTTCTAAGCATAGTGGATCTCCTTCACGAAATGTCACAATAAGCTGTGATAATGTTCGCTTAATGGCGATGACCTCGCGTTTTTCAACACAGCTAACTTCATTTGTTGTCGTATTTAGCTTATATAAATGACGTTCATTATCGACCGAACAAAAATAGATTGCCTTTTCAAACTCCGAGCAAAATTGTACGCGTCCCTCGACTAATACGGCTGTTTTTCGTGTATCTACATTCATTTTAATAAGCTTTGCAGACGTTGGATGTGGGAAATAAATCGCATCCTCACAGTAGGTCACATCATAAAAATTCGACATGCCTTTATACGTCTCACTCAGGCACTGTGGGTAATGATTGTGATTCCAGTGGTGATCACGCTTCATAAATTCATCCGAGCGTAAAAAATAACGATAGCGAATTTCATGATTTTTCAGCTTCGAGCCTAAATCATTCCATGTCGCATCGATATGATACCACTCGCCGCCAAGCTGTACCATATTCCACGCATGCCCTAAATCACTCTCACCATCCGCCTTGCCGACCACGTAATAACAAGGAATTTGAAGCTCCTCCATCATCTTTTCAAAGAGTAAGGCATACGCCATACAAACGCCCTGCTTCTCATGCATAAACGTAAATACCGTAAACGGCGAGCCGGTTGTATTCATCTCATATTGGTGATTGCGCACGATATAGTCATGTACCGCGACAACCTTTTGCACATCACTCATATCCGCCTTAATCAATTGCTTTAAAATACGCCCAATTTCATCAACGACCCATTTATGCTCGTCACGCGACATCCGGTAATGCATCGAAAAATCAATTTTAATACGGCTCTTTGACACGTTTATATATTTGCTTTGCTGGCGTGCGCAGTGCTGTGTATGAAACGGCTGCTGTAAATGCGAAATATCAAAAGCATCCTGCAGTAGCTCACTAAGTGGCTTCGGCAGGCGCCCATTAATATGCAGCGAAAATTTTCGGTCTCCTCGTTGCATATGCGTCACTAACGCCGGTAGTAGCTGTTTCGCTGTAATTGTTGACTGCTTCAAGCCGCCGTTCGCCTGAAACGTCTGTAATGATTCAAAATAAATAGCCATCTAATTCCCTACAATCTATACATAATGGCTTTATTATAACAAAAAAAGAAGCCCGCTTTCGCCAGGCTTCTTTCTTTTATTTCATCATATACGCTGCAGGAATCGATACGGTCACCGGTCCAGCCGCATATGGTGCCACCTCATATGGTGCAAAGACGACCTTAATGCCACCTGATGCTACCCAGTAATACGGATGACCTGCAATCGTTGTTGTGCTATCTGCAAATGGATATTTTTCAGGATATCCTAGCATTTTTGCTTTGGCATATTTTTTTGCTTTCAAATATGCCGCTTCTGACTTGAATGCCCCTTTTAATGAAAGCTGTGTTCCTTTATAAACATTGTAGCTTTCATATGAAGAGTTGCCATGCGCCCCGCCATTATACACATAAAGCTGCGTTAAAATACTAACCTTCGTTGATGATTTGTATTTCACAAAGGGTGTCAGCACAGCCCAGTATTCCATATAATCTGGTACACTACCATTTGCCTTATCACGCGCCAATTGCTGATCCAATTCTTTTTGTAGCGCGTACGTTTCCTTCGCCTCATTTAGCATCTTCGCATTGACCGCTTTATACTTATCCCCGTGAATGACTGCATATTGAATCTGCTCCGTCTTATACGTCTTGACCGAAATCTTAGGTGCTGCCGCACTTGCCCCTAAACCTTGAAGCGGTAACATTGCGAGAAAGCATAGCATAATGAGTACCGTCCATAGCTTCTTCATTGAAATCACCCCTTTATTAGTTTACCTTCTTCCTTCTATTATAATATGAAAAAGCAATCAACCGTTAGTTTAATGTACTATTTTTTCTGAAAATTTAGTCTCTTAAAGCTTTAAAAAAGCCTACGAAAAAAAGCGTAGGCTTCTCTGTTATTTAATATATTTTTTGGGAATTAATACGGTTTTCATTCCATCTACATACGGTGCTACCTCATACGGATCAAATACCACTTTGATGCCGCCAGTTGATGTGAAGTAGAATGCATGACCGGCAATTGTCGACTTATTATCCGCAAATGGATAGCTGGCTGGATTATGTAGCATTTTTTGCTTCGCATATTTCTTACCATTTACGTAGGCTGAATCCGATTTAAAGGCTTTCTTTAATGATATTAGCTTACCTTTATAGACATTGTAACTTTCATAATATGAATTTCCATGTGCGCCACCATCATAAATATACGTTTGTGTTAAAATACTGATATTTGTTGATGTTTTATATTTTATAACAGGTGTTAGGCCAATCACATAATCAGTTCCCTGTAAAATCACGCCAGCCTCTTTGTCTTTCTTCATCTGCTTATCAAGCTTTTTTTGTGTAGCATAAGCTTCCTCTGCCTCTTTTTTCATCTTCGCATTGACCGCTTTATATTTATCCCCGTGAATGACTGCATATTGAATCTGCTCCGTCTTATAATGCTTGACTGAGATCTTCGGTGCTGCCGCACTTGCCCCTAAACCTTGAAGCGGTAACATTGCGAGAAAGCATAGCATAATGAGTACCGTTCCTAACTTCTTCATTGAAATCACCCCTTTATCAGTTACCTTCTTCCTTTATTATAGTCTGAAAAAGTAACCAATTGTTAGTTTAATATGTTATTTTTCTGAAAAATTAATCTTTTTTAAAAAAAGCCTACGAAAAAAAGCATAGGCTCTTTTGGTTATTTAATTTTTATCGATACGGTTTTCATTCCATCTGCAAATGAAGCTAATTCATATGGATCAAATACCACTTTTACTTCACTTGTTGATGTATAGTAAAATGCATGACCGGCAATTGTCGATTTATTATCCGCATAATGGATAGCTGGCTGGATTATGTAGCATTTTTTGCTTCGCATATTTCTTACCATTTCCGTAGACTGAATCGGATTTAAAGGCTTTCTTTAATGAAACAAGAATCCTCAGCTAGGTATTGTAAATATGATTAACAAAGCTAACCCTACTACTACTTTGTTTAAAATCTTGTTTCGATTTCTTTTTTCATTCTCTTCATCAACATATAAATAGGATATACCTAAAGCGATTAAAACGAAGAGATGGTGAATGATAAATAATGCTGTTATATCGTGTTTATTGATCAAATAAATCATATAGACAAGATATAAGCCTACTATACTAATGCTAATGTAAAAATAGACTCTTTTTTGTGTTTCTAAACTTAGTATTAAAAAAACTGGACTTGCAATTAAAAAGATAAACGTACAAATGACTTCACTATTCAACGATGCTTTCCTCTATTCCTATGTACACGTGATTTCCCACTACAGCTTATTATACGCTTTTTTCCTCATACAAAAACACCTCAAAGCTGTCCATGCTCTGAGGTGCTTTTTAAATTAGTTCATTATTTTAATTGAGATTTTGGAATCGATACGGTTACGAAACCATCTGCATATGGTGCTACTTCGTATGGATCAAATACGACTTTAATGCCGCCTGTTGATGTGAAGTAGAATGAATGACCTGCAATTGTTGTTTTCTTATCTGCTAAAGGATATTTCTTTTTATTATCTAAAACTTTTGCTTTCGCATATTTTTTAGCATTTAAATACGCTTTTTCTGATTTGAAAACGCTTTTCAATGATACTTCTTTGCCGTTAATTGTGTTGTAGCTGATTGCAGTGAAGTTACCATGTGCTGCATCATCTGCTGTTTCTGACATCACAGAAAGAATACTTACTTTGCTCGCTGATTTAAATTTCACGATAGGTTTTAATGCCATTTCAGTTTTTTCAGCAGCTTGGTAGTCATACGCTTTTTTTGCTTCTTTTTTCATTTTTGCATTTACTGCTTTGTATTTGTCCCCAGCAATAACTGCGTATTGAATATCGTCTGCGCCTTTATAGTCTTTAATAGATACTTTTGGTGCAGATGCTGCTTGAGCCCCAATGCTTTGAACTGGTACTGCCACCATAAAACCTAACATTGCTGCTGTTGCTACTAATTTTTTCAAATAAAACACTCCTTAGAACTTATTTTTACTATTTCCATTATAATACAATTTTTTATAGTTAAATGGAGATAGGTAAATTAACAAACTATTTATAAATCAATTTCTTATTAGATATTTAAGCATTTTAATACAACATATAATGGTAAATTTCCATCTTATAGTACAGGACGGTACGTATTCCAAAAAGTTCCTAGGTTTTTCCACCAAATAAAAAAAGTCACACATCGGTGTGACTCTCTCTCCATTTAAAGCTCTGTATCAATGGTTAAATTATAAATATGCGCGTCTACATCATTTTCAAAAATATAAAATTCGTGATTCCAATAAGAGATATCTACCCTATCAAGCGGCCAGTTGTTTTTTTGGGTAAAGGGCTGTTCGGTTACGACACCATTTTCAACCGCAAATACATGCAGCGCATTATTTACCTCTGTAAGAATGGCATCATTCTTAAAGCCACTTAACGAGTCTACTTCTACCGTTTTTTGGTCTGCAAATAACGCACTTTCCTTTTTATCTTTCATGTTATATGTCATCAGTTTATTTTTATCAAATTGTCCTTGCTTTAAATTATCCACATACACAATTGTATGCTCATCAATAAAAGTTAGCCAATCTGGATTTTTCGCTGTAATAGGGTACTTTTTGTTCGTTTTTTTCTTCGTATCCTGTACATGAAGCATCATTTTTTCTGATGATTTATCAATATAAGCAATCACACCATCGCGAATCGTGTAATCAGAAACTTTCCATTTATCCTTAGAAACGGTACGGATGGTTTTGCGTTTTTGTGTTGTTAAATCATAGGTCATCAGCTTTGTTTGCTTCGTAACTTGCTCATGCTCTGCCCATACAACAAGGTCACCCGAAATCTCTGGAAAATCGGTATACACTGTATCACTTGTTGTGCCGAATGACAGCGTCTTGTTTGTTTTTTCATTAAATGCGTAGAATTTTGTGCTACCTCCTAGATCATCTCCGTCTACCCAGATAATCCAGTCTCCGCTATTTTTTAAGCCCTGTGTTGCCGCTTTATCTAAATTAGAATGGAAAATACTTTTATACGCACCAGATGTTCGGTCAATTTTCACAATCTGATTAGCAATCGATGCAGAACCTGGCTCACATACGGCCACGTAAATAAAATCATTCGTTGCTATGTAACTCGTTAAATTCGTATAAGGTAATTTGACGTCATCCTTCAGTTTTTCATCCTTGATCATCGTATAGCCTGTGCTACGCTCACTCTTCTTATTAGCACCCACTGTTAAAAAAATCGCCATGCCGATAACAACGGCGATGATGCCCGCTATTAGCCCTTTTTTCCTCAATACAACCTGCTCCCTACGCAATTTACTTTTGCTATCTCTTATAAGAACGTTCCAATAATGAAACAGTTGCATTTTTTTGAATTTCTTACAAAAAAGATCGCTTTTACGGCCTTTCACAAACTATTATCTTTTAGCTTCATCTGGTTAAATACGTCGGCTCCCTGCTCATCGATATGCTCAAAAATCTGTGCGCTTTCCTTTTCATAAGTCATTATACGAAAATTTTCATCATAGCCCTTTACTGAATAGACAGGTTGCTTCCCTATTGTTGAGGCGAATTCTTCGTTAAAAATGCTTGGTCATTCCCTTTTGAGCCTGCTTCACTAGATTCACTGCCTTCACCTCCATAGATTAGACGGGGAATGGATTGATTTAGCTTTAGATTTTTTTAAAAGATTGTTACTATTGATTAAAAAGATTATTTTCCCATAATTTTCTATTTAAAATCGAGTATGATAATATATAGAAATGGAGGCTGAATACTTTTGAATATCAAAACGTTTATTTTCGGTTTTATCATTGTCTATCTATTAATTAGCTTTCCTACAATGTTAGAACTTGGGTATGTTATTGATTGGATTCCAGAAACAACTCTACTATAAAAATTTAAGGTATATGTGGTTGAAGGACTTACAAGTAACTATCTTATCAAAATGGTAATCTCAGTAATTTTTAGTGTCATCTTTAGTCTGTTCATATCTAAACGCAAAGCAAATAAAAGCAAGTGAATTCGACCTCTTACTATGGGGGATTTTCTTATGCACACCTTAGCATTTCAACTGTTGTGTAATTAGATTTTGACACATACATTGCACAGCATTTATAAGAAAGGAGGAGACCCATTGGACAAAGAATTAGAAATAAAACAATTAAAAGCCTGGACACGACGACTTGTCCTATTTATCGTCTGTACACCAATTTCTATTATTCCATTTATACACTGGTTTGGTTTAAGCGGTTTAATTGGCACCGCCCTATTTTTCATTGCCGCAGCCATCGCCACATATAAAATTGAAATCATTAAAAAAAGCAACCATTTAAAGACCCCACAGGATATCTCAGCATTTTACACTGGAAATGCTACAGAACAATCCGCACCATCACATCGTAAAGTGCGTATTATCGTATTTACAACTACATTTCTTATAGTTGGTGCGATTGCATGGATCAGCTTCTCCACGATTTTAGGCTAATCAGTCGTTGTAAAATAACTTGTATAAACGTGAAACAGCCTGCTAAAACCCAAGCAAGCGCTTATCAGGTGTATCTTTAAAAAGAATATGCTCCACCTTACGCATTGCGCGCGACATCATTTTTTTATCATACATGGGTGGAATGAAGCGGCCGCCTTCTCGGTAACCTGTCAAAAGCCGCTGCCCACTTAAATTTGTCGTAATAATCGTCGGCTTATGCTGGCGACTATTTAATATACTTCGTAGCACATTGCTCGTATACTCACTCGCCCGCTTATCGCTATAAATATCCCCAGTTTCCGCACCTAAATCATCGAGTACGAGCACATCCGCCTTACTCGCGAGCGTCACAAAATAATTTTGCGTATACATACTTTCTCTGTTACCCACACTATCACGCATCAGCTCCATTGTCCGACCAAAATCTAAAAATAAAGTACGTCGATTTTGCGGTGAAGCCTCATTGACCTGCTGTAAAATACTCATCGCCAAATGACTTTTCCCGCATCCCGTCTCCGGCGACTGAATCCATACATTAAACACCTCGCCCTGAATAAAGCGCTCTGCCACACGAACCGCGAGCATTTTATTCAGCTGCTCCTCCTCTGTCTCTGCTATAAAATTATCAAAATTTGCCTGCCGAATCGTATCATCCTGAATAATCGAATGCCGACTAAGCGTGCGGTAGCGCTCCAATCGCTCAATATCGAGACAGCGCTTTTGCTCAGCAGCCTCTATTTGCTGATGCAGTGCCTCTGTGCCACAAAAAGGACATTGAGACACCTCATATGTCGGTGGTAAGTATAGAAAGTCACTCTGATGACGCATACAATAATTCGACTTATCCCACTGTAAGGCACTCAGGACATCGCGTATATTTTTCATGCTAAACACTCCTTTAAAATGGAATTTTCACACCACCAAAAGACGTCGACAACAATGAATTTTTCAGTAAATAATCCGCGTAAAAAAGAACAGGCCTTCCTTTCGTATGTGCCTGGCTTAAGGCTTCTGTAATGACCGCCACATCCTTATATGTTTCCACTAAGCCCGCTAATTCAGGAGGAGCCGCTTCACCCGTAAGCTCCGTATAAAATGCCGCGAGCTCCTTTATTTTTAAACTGTTATTAATAAGATTGTTATTAGTAAACCTGTTACTTATAGCGGCTACGTCCTGTTCCGCTACATATTGTTCGGTTACGCCCTGTTGCCCTACCGTTTCGTGTGGCAACGAATCGTTACCATAACAAATCGACTGCGTCAGCACATAAACATTATTCGAAAAACCATTCGCCGCACGCTGCCTTTTTATCTCCATATAGCCACGCTCCACCAGCATTTTTCGATGCGTCAAAAACCGCTTCTTTGAAATATTCAGCTCATGACAAATCAGCTCCACACTAGGATAGGCCTCAAATCGATTGCCCGCAAATGCCGCCAAATACGCATAAATCGCCTTCGCCTCAATAGATAAACTTTCATCACGCATCACCAGTTTTGGAATGATGCCATAGCCCTCTGCAAGAATTGACTTCATATTGGATGCTCCTTTTGTTTGTGTAAATTTGTATAGATACAAAATGACTCCCCTGAAAACTACACTTAATTTGCTTATATTGCAAATATAATTCATTTTAATATAAAAAGTCAATAAAATTGCATTTTTAGCAAATATAAATTGCAGATAATGCAAAAATGTTAAACTGAAGGTACTAAGTAAAGGGGGATCGTAATGGACTTATCAATTTTAGGGGAGCGTTTAAAAGAATTACGTGACGATTACCATTACAAACAGAAAAAAGTAAGTGATGATTTAGGCATTACAATTTATCAATTGTCTCGCTATGAAAATGGCTTAAGTAATCCAACACCTGACCTCTTAAATGCTTTGGCAGACTATTATGATGCCTCAGTCGATTATTTATTAGGCCGTATTCATGTTAAAAAAATCACATCTGATACATATGTTCATCTAACACCTACACAAAAAAGCATCTTAGATTTCTTTGAAAACAGCCCCTCTCTTTCATTTGATGAAACAGAAGCGGAAACCTTGCAAAAGGCATTAGAGGACTTAGAAACATATTATGAGTTTTTGAAATTTAAGGCGCAAAAAAAGACCTGGTGATGAGAATCGCTAGGTCTTTTTTTGATTAAGATAGATTTAAAAATCGTATAAAGGCCTAGTTTTCTAAAGTTATTATTATGCACTTAGCTTAGCCAGTCAGCCATTGCACTTTCCAAAATTTCACTTTATCATAACTATATATTAACTAATTGAGGTGACAGGAAGATGCCAGTATACAATAAATTAATTCGAGACCGTATTTTAGAAATTATCGCAGCAGATGGGCTTGCGTATAATTCACGCGTGCTAAAACCTGAGGAGCATTTGACAGAAATCAAAAACAAGCTCTATGAAGAGGTCAAAGAATTTGATGAGACGACTACAAAAAAAGAAGCTATTGAAGAAATGGCCGATGTGTTAGAGCTACTACATGCCGCACTAAAGGTCTATGATACAGACTTTGATGAGCTCGAGGCTGTTCGCGTGAAGAAAAAGCAAAAACGCGGTGGCTTTGATGAGGGCTTATATTTGATTGATGTCGAGGATAAGTAGATGAGGTTAATAAAAAAACTGTATCCTTATTGTCTATTACAACAAGGATACAGTTTTAAATTTTAGTTTTAGTCTTTAAAACGAATAATTCTACTTTCCAGACTAGAAATATTTAATTTTACATTTAGATTTGGTGATAGCTCACCATTTTGCATTGTCGCACCTGAGAAAATACATTGTCCTTTTTGTAAGGCTACAAGTCGTTCTTTCCATTCATCTCGTTGTGCTTTATCACTCGAAATAAATTTCGTAATTGTTGGAATTTCACTCGCTGGCGGATTGAAGTACAATTTTGTTGCAGCATTCTGTAAACGAATTAATTCATCATTTTGTAATGTGCTTAATGATTGTGTTGCGTACCATCCTGAAATACCAAATTTACGCCCTTCTGTAAGCATATAAGCAGATGGTGAACCTTCTCGATGATCTAAATTTTGCGCTTCATCCATTACAATTGATAAAGGTTTATTTTGATTCCCATGAATCGTTGCAAAATACCATAAATCCCATAAAATAAATTCAACAATTAATAATTGAACCTGTCTTGTATATCCTTTTAATTGAATAATAAATACATCGCCTTCTGTTTCCAAATGTTCTTTCCAATCAATTGATTCTGTTGTAACAAATGGATTTCTATCTATTAACGGTGCTATTTTTGATAAAGTAGTACCTGCAGTTGACGAATCTTCTTCTTCCAGTAACACTCTTAGTGAAGATAGTGACATTTCATCCCCGTACCTGTTCAACCCTCTTAAAACAAGTTCATAGATAAGATTTTCTTGTTGAGCGCCTAGTTTATAAACAGCTGAAAAAATACTTTTAACACGTTCGGCTATATCTACATCCGATTGACTTTGATAATCTCCATCACCTAGTACATCTTCTTGGTAACGTTTAAATGGATTAATTGGTAATTTATCTTTAATTACACTTCGTTGTTTTAAACGTTCTCCCAATTCTTCAACAAACACTGAATCCAACTGATTTTTCAAGAAACTATCTGTATAGTCGACAACAATGCTACTTACACCTTGTTTCGATAGTTCTAAAAGTAAACATTGCATAAGATACGTTTTCCCATTACCTGATGCTCCAGAGATTAGTAAATGTCTATTGGTTATTGCACCAGCACCATATTTACCATATTCCCAAAATACTTTTTGGTCCTGGTCTTCAACTTCGCCAATTTCGACTCGAACAGTTTCTAAATCAAATGGTTTTTTCGAGTTTTTTTGTTCTTCAATAACAAAATTCTCGTTAATTACTTCCTCTTTTACTAGGGCTATGGATTCTTGTACTGACTCTTGTACTGGTTCTTGTACGGGCTCTTGTTCTTGTACGGGCCCTTCATCAGTAGTTAAATCTACTTTAGTTTCTGTTGATACAGTTGAATTTTCAACTTCTATATTTACAGTTATTAAAGAATCTGCTTCTTCTTGAATTGGTGCTTGTTTATATACGGTTCCATCTGTTGAAAGACTATACTTAGTCGGTTCAACTATCTTTTCTACATAATCAGGATTGTATTTTACATTTAATAACTCTGCTTTACTAAAATCAGATGATTCTTCTTGAATAAATACTCGAAGTTCTTCAAATGTTTTAATAATTCCACTGTATCCATCATTCATTGTTAGATTTAAACTCATAATATTTGTTTCAATATCTCTAACCGCACTGCGGCAATCTGCATCTTTTTTAAATGAAACGATTGTACCCTTACCAATGTATTTTGTTAAACTATTAGAAAATTCTACATCACGTTTTAATAATTTACTATGAAGTTCATCATTAATTTCGTAGTTTTTTTCAGGCCATAGTCCGCTATTTTGAAGCTTTTTAGCATTTGCTATAAATAACTGAATAAAGAAATTCTCATAGAACTTTGTAGTAAAGCTTTCTTTATCACTATTTACTAATACATCTTGGAATATTTTATATGTTTTCTCAATTTGGTTTGTAGCTTTTTTCAATACATCCGGATTATTATGACCTATTTTAACTTCAACAGGATAGAAGTGAAGTTTACATTTTCCATTATGTTGCTCTAAGCCAATTAATAATAAATCGTCACTCGTTTCACCAGATACACCTAAATTTTTCGCTGTGAATATACCATCATTCTTTGATAAATGGTACACTCCCACGACTCTGAGTATTTCTTCTAATGAAATTGGAACCCACATGATTTTTGAATGTTCAAAGTAAGATAATGTATACTTAATTGCTGATGCCAGGCTAAGTTTTTCACGCCCATACTCTCCATTACTACCAATAATTCTTAATAGCCATTCTCCATTAAATGTATTAAAAGTAGTAATCGCATTCGTAATTTGTTGCTCCGTGCTTTCAACTTCTTTTTCAAGTAAATATTCTTTTATCACTGTTGCATACTGTTTCGTCTTATTAGTAACAGTTATTGCATCATATCTACTTGAAGATGAATATTGATCACTATAATGAATAATCACTAAATTATCATCTACACGTTTAAAAAATTCTAAGTCTACACCTGGGTCTATAAACGTCACCCAATTGGAATGTTTAAAAAGAAGCTTAATTTTTTCATAATCCATAGCACCAATATTTGATACTGTTGATTGTTTTTTTCTATATCCACTCATACCACCATTATCTTTAATATTAGCTGTTAATTCATTTACTTTTTCAGCCGTATTAAGTAGTAATTCTGAGCTTTCAATATCATAACCTTTTGTCCCAAACCCACTTTTATACATAGAATCACATTTCATAGATGGAACAGAATTATAAATCCCCTCTAATGAAATACCCGTCAACATATCACTATTATTTTGAATACCATAATATTTTTGAGTTTCCAATTTATAAAAACTAATATGCGCATAACGTAAATCATCATTAATTACCATTTCTTTTTTATAAAACCAAATGTTATTACGAATAATATTCATCACATCGTCGGAATCTAGTTCATTTGTTTTTAATTTAACAGAAAACATTTCTTCAAATTCTTCTGATGTTTGGGCTTGTGATAATAAGTCAAACGCAGTTTCATTCAATCCATCTGAATAAATGGTTACTTCTAAAATTTTTAAGTTCTTCTCACCATTTTTTTTACTTAAACGTTCAATCATCCAGTTTATTAAACCTCTTACAACTTCTAAATCATTCGTAATATTTATTACATTGATTTGAAGAGGGGCTCTAGATTGTGGTAAGAATAAATAACTGAAATGATTTTCAAATTGTTTTAACTTATCTTGTACTACTTGAGCAAGATATTGGTTTGCATCTGCAACTGATACTTGATCAATAGGTTTAAAGAATTGCCATTCTTTCAATGAACTTTGATTATCTGGTTTATAAAGTTGATTATCAAAATACATTAATGGTAATAGCGCATCTGGAGATAATCGATTAAGCATATTTGTATTAATATCTTCATTTTTTAGCATATTATATAATTCTAATTTATACGCGACCATTAATGGATGATATGGAGTTAAATATACAACGTCTTTTGCAACAATCGTTCCGAATTTAAATAAGTCTATACCTTTATTTAAAACTGGTTTCTCTTCTTCAAATTCATCTACTAAAGTTAGATAAGTTTTAACGTAATTGATTGCACGCTCACGATATTCATTATCAACATAAGTTAAAGTAGAAATGGTTTTTTTATTAATAAAATATTGAATAAAATAACTATAGTTTTCTTTAAGTCTATCATCAATATCGAGCTCTAACTCTTTTAAATGGTCCCCATCGGCTTCAGCATGAAAATAATATTTTTCTAACCATGTATTTTCCCATTCTAAAAATGTACTATAGGTACTTTCAATATAATATTCATGAGTTCCTTGAATTAAACGATTACTTTCTCGATTCCAGAAAAAGTTTAAAGACTTTTCTCTCAATAATTTTGAAATAACATCAGCTTTAATAGGCAAAGATGCAATTGATTCCGTGTGTAATGTCATTGGTATTACTATATTATTAACTTCTACTTTAATTAGTAACTCTCCTGAATCATTAAATTGTGAAGTATCAAAATTCACAACATAATTTTTTTCAATATCTTCAATTTTCACGATAGGATTTTCATCATTTAAAACTAACTCTTCTTTTACAGGTGAATTCATCTTCCCTAAAGTTACTTGATCATTTTCGTACGCACAGATAAATTTTTTCTTATTTGGCGCGACTTCAAATTTCGTCTTATACTTTTCAAATATTAATGGCTCACACGGTAAAATTAGAACTTGGAATTTTATAGTAAGTGTTGAACTGTCACCTTGTTTAAATGTGTACCGAATATAACTAGGTTTCTGTGAATCCTCAATGGTAAAAGTAAGGTCAATATTTTTCTTTTTTATATTTTCTTCCGTTGTTAGATTCTGAACATAACTTTTGTTTAATCCTTTTTTATTTAAACTTTGTAATTTACCTGATAAAGAAAAAGGAATTGTTATACTTAGATTTGAATCAAAATTAGGATTAAAAATAATAATATGTCTATTACGTCTAGATGCAGCTTTATCATTTATAGAACGGTCCCAATAATTATGACCTTCTATAATTTTCATGCTATTTTCATCATATTCAATTTTCGAACTTTTTTGTGCTTCATTAAATTTTTCAGCATCTTTAAATACTTTAGAAAATTCGACCTCATTCCACTCTTTACTCTTAAGGTCTGGAATAATATTATTTGTAAATTTCTTTTCCAGTTGCTCTTGTTCACCCCCGTAACTATGAACATCACTAACATAAGAAAATAATTCTTTATTGTTAGCAATTCGACTTTCTACTTCTTTCCCTTTAAAACTTGTTAAGTCTGGGTCATAAAACATACCAAATTCTTTATACGCAGACTTTTCAATCTCACCTTTTTGAATCATTTCATAAACTTTTGCGAAATCTAAAAAGCTCGTATTATACATTTCTGATTCTCTATAGATTCTTTTCAATGTATCTTTAAAAATCATCGCATGAACTTTATCAATTGATAATTCTGCAACTAAACTTACTAACTTATCGTGTACTACTTTAATATTCAATGGCATATCATTTTTCAATAAATTCGTACTACCACCTGAAATCGTTTCTAATTGTTCATTTAAGACGCTAATAAGAGCAGTTCCTTCAAACTCCCCTTCTTGCAATGAAACATTATTACGAATTTTCGCAAGAAAATCTGGTGTAACATTTTTTGAAGTTCCTGCGATTAAAACTTTTATGCCAGATTTAGTCATAAACATTGGTACTTGAAATGGGGTTTTATCATTTGAATAATTATAAGAAAATATTTCTATTCCATCTGTATTTTTAAAGGCTTCCATTAATTGAGCGACTTCTTCTGGCATATCTAAATGTATATAAAATCTGTCACCTTTATTTACTTCATTACCATCAATAAAGAAATCTTGAATTTGTTGAATAGTAAATTTATAAAATTCTTTTGACATATTGAGCATCCCCACTATCACTTTTTTTATCTAAAATATTATGACTGTTATAAATATTGATTACTTCTTCTCTTGAATATGCATCTAATAAAATCCCTCGGTGCTCTAATTCTTCAAAAACTAATTTTAAAGGCATTCTTTCTTCTTTTACAATGACACTTGTTAAGAGGATTAATACTTCATGTTTTAGATTGAAAGAATTCCCTAGACTGCCTCTAGATTTAATAAATTGTTTATCCCCAATATTTTTAAAAGCAGAAGCTACTTTTTTAGAGGCATCCTTATGTAATCCTTTTTGAACTTTTTTAACATAGAACCTCATAAGTTTATCAAAATCTGAAGGAATATCTTCACATTCGATTTTTTGCCATTCACAATATTTTTGAATCCACAATTGAACCTTCTGAATAAAGTCCCTCATCAATTCTTCATTGTTTTCTAATTCAAAATTCTCTTTAATTTGACTATATAACAACACTGTATTTCGCTCATTTAATGTCATATCACCTTTTTGAAGAACGTTATAACTTAATTGAGATAGTGTATTGATATGAGAAAACAGATATTGTGCACGTCTATTTACTTCTTCAAATGATTGAATAGCTTTAGATTCTTTTCTTCTTTTTGATAGCTTTTCATTATCTAAAATAAAATGAAATGGTGTTGCTACTTCATGGTTTGCTTCTGTATAAGATTCTGCTTTGAAAATAAATTGTCCTACATACATAAATAAATAATATTGAGTTAATAAACCAATATCTTTAAAGAAACGGTCTTTATTTTGCTGAAGGAAGGTTACATCTTCTTTATATAAATCTGTCATAAAAGGTAACACAGATTTATATTCAGGCAAGTGTTCTTTTTCATTTGGTTCAATTAATTTTGAAGCACTATTCAAAATAGCTTGTGTAAGAATGTTATCTGCACTTGTTTCATTAAATATTTCTTTTAATTTCGTACCATTCCCAAAGCAATTCGCTAGAAATACACCATAAGATTTAAATTCTTTATCCACTGTAGATTGATTGAAATTTATTAGATTAAACAGATAAGGATGTATAGGAGTGAATTTCTCATTACTGAATAAGAAACTATTTATCATTTTTGAAAATTCAAATTCATCATCTGTTTTTTCTTCGCTGTTATTAAAGAAATCTGCAGCAATAAAAGAACTCAAACTATATATTTCATTATTTTGATTTTCATATTCAATTTCTTTTTTAGTTGTTTTTTTTAACTTATTTTGTGTAATTTCTAAAATGTAATTCCCAAGAATACTTTCAAAATTATTAGAAACTAATCCATATTTCGATCTTGTGTTGAAAGGGAAAATTTTAAAAGCATTTCCTGTTTCATGCTTATTTCCTTTTAACAGTAACTCTTCTAAATCTTCAACAAAAAAACTATCCATGCATATTCTCCTTTTCAAACTTAATGCCTTCAAAGTAATCTCTGCTCACTTTATAAAACCTTTTTTCTTTTACAAAATTAAGTAAAACTTCTTCTTTTTGATTTCCATAAGTTAAAATTTTTGTGATAAATGTAACAAAGTTAACTGCTTTTTCTTTGTCTGATTTATTTGGTCTATAACCGTCTAAAACTTTTTTAATCAATTTATATAAAACATAATCAATATTTACAGTTGCGTAATTATCATTTTCTTTTGATTTAAAACCAATTACAATTTGCGTTGTAAATGCTTCAATATTTTGACCATTAGTAGGTACTTCTCTAGTTATTTCTTTTGGAATAAATGGCTCTATATCTAATTTTTCAGCAATCAAGTAGTCTCTGTTATTATTTTCAATATAAATATATTTTTTATAATTTGTTGGAGAACCTTGCCACGCAAAAATTGCATCTTCAACTTCTTTAAATAACATTTTTAGTCCTCTAAAGTTATTACAGTTAAAATCATATAAATATGACAGATAATCTAAATATGTTTGGTCTTCTATGGCTGAAGCAAATTTCTCATCCTTTAGATATTGGAATATAATATAATATTCTATTAAAGCATTTGTATCGAGCA
Source organism: Kurthia populi (assembly GCF_042686175.1). Taxonomy (NCBI): domain Bacteria; kingdom Bacillati; phylum Bacillota; class Bacilli; order Caryophanales; family Caryophanaceae; genus Kurthia; species Kurthia populi. Next base: position 33,714 of record NZ_JBHUOR010000037.1, read on the forward strand.
TTTCTTCTCTTTCCATATCAAAAGCAGCTGTCAGTAAATCTTTATATGATTCACTTTCAATATTATTTAATACTTTCGAAACTTTTTCTTCTGCTGTATTCAAGCGAATAATAATATCATCTATATGTTCACTTCTAATATGGAACGGATGGTAATCTGCAATTTTTTTAAGTATCTTAGATTTAGTAGGATGCTTAAAGAGCAAAGCTGGAAGCGATTGATTTAATTCTTCTTCTGCGCTCCAATAAAGCAGATTTTTGAAATCTCCTGGTAATACAATATCTGCAATAAAATCTAAAAAATCACGTGCAGAAATAGAATTTTTTTCTGTTACCATTAATTTAATAAGTAATTGTGTGATTTGATGTTGAATATCTTTTTCACATAATAATTTATAGTTTTTGTGTAAAATAGTTTTATCCAAATTACGTTCAACATCTAATTTATAAGCAATGTGGAACGGATTTTCGTCACTTTCATCACAAATTTTGGCTAACAATTGTTTATAGAAGCTTGAGTCTGCACCATGCGCTGAAATTTCATACATATGATAATCACCGAAACTCAATAAATCAAATTGATTTGCAGACTCTTTGACAACTACTTTTGAAGTGAAAAGGCCTGATTTTTCTACGAATCCTCTTAGTTGTGTAAAATGAAAATTTTCATGTTCCATGCTAATAAAATTATTTAAAATACCCATATTAATAGCTAAAATCACTTTATCATTTTCAGTTTCTTTATCCATATTTTCGTCTGAAAAACCACTAAGTAATTCTTCTAATGTTTGCATCGCATTTTTATCAGGGGCAGAACTTTCTGTCGCATCATTTATAACATAATATTGAGCAGCTAATTCTTTTTCATGTTGATTCAAGTAAGCAACTAAATGTGATTTCCCATCACCTACATTCCCACACACAAAAATTAAATTCTTTTTACTTTCTTTACGATTTCTCACGATATCTAATAAATCATTTTCAATCGGTCTAGTAACATGCATATATTCTTTAAAAGCATCGAATTTATTAGCATGGTCCACTGCTTCACTAGATTGTGCACGAAGTTTGCTCAATTCATATGCTAAATAACTCCCGTTTATATCTAATTTTTCAAATTCCCCTCGCCAATCTCTATTTGAATCAGTTATTGGAATATAATTAGCTTGGTCCTCATTTTTATTTGAATCTACAGAAATATCCATAATTTTTTGCTTATCAGTTAATGCCTCAATTTTCTCTGCAATAATAGATTCAATTAATTCTTTTTGATTAACTTCGGATTCCTTCGCTTGAGCTTTGGCTTTAGATATAGGAGAAATATATGCAGGAACAATAATATTATGGTCTCCATAATTTTCTACAAACCATTTCGCTATTTCATATACTTTTCTATGTACAACAATAGCTTCACTAATATCTATTGTATTTGGGTTATGGACAGCTCTATTTCCTGTAATACGAACTTGTTCAAAGTTCCCTTTCATATCTCTCGTAATATACTCTTCATCAAACAATTTACCTATTTTATTTACCAATTTCAATGAGTAATCATCGTTAAATGTTTTAGTTAATGCAGGCTCTAACTTCCAAACCTTCTCTGTCACTTTTTCAATGAATTGTCGGCCAAGAATTGCTGCATTATCATGGTCCTCAAAAAGTCTTTTTTCCAATTTAGTAAGTAAATTACTTAAATCTATATCTACTTCTTCAATAAACCCAAACAATAATTCATTCTCTTCCATTATTTCATCTCCTTAACCGATATATTTATTACATACTACCATATTCACTAATTCATGCGGATCTCTACAATAAATCTGTAATAAAATCGATAATTTTATAAGCATTTTTTCACACAAAAACATCAAAAAGGGCGATTTTTAAGTTATATTAAAATAAAATTTTTTCATTATGAGCACAAATATTTCTATTTAAGCAGATTTTTAATATAATATAAGATGTAATTTGGACCATCAATTATTTATGGTATAATATTAGGATCGTTATTTTTCTAAATTTTTTTAGAAAAGAAGGAAGTGCATATAAATGGATTCAATTATTTCAAATTTATTTGAAAATCAACTTTCACTCGTAGATGAGTCGAAAGAACTAATAAAGAAAGCTTATAAAGCTGACACCCGCCCGTGGGTTGTAGGCTACAGTGGTGGTAAAGATTCAACAGTTGCAGTTCAATTAATTTTTGAAGCTATGATGGAAATGCCTAGAGAAGAATTAACTAAAACAATTTATGTTATTTCTTCTGATACATTAGTTGAAACACCGCTAATTATTAACTCTATTAACCAAACATTAAGCCGTATTCAGAATGAGGCTATTAAGCAAAACCTACCTATTGAAACACATAAAGTTAAGCCCTTAGCTGAAAATTCTTTTTGGGTTAATTTAATTGGTAGGGGTTATCCATCACCTAACCAAACTTTCCGCTGGTGTACAGATCGTTTAAAAATTGACCCATCTAATCAATTTATTAAAGAAAAAGTATCTACATTTGGTGAAGTAGTCATGGTATTGGGTGTACGTGAAGATGAAAGTATCTCTCGTGGTAATAATATTCGCTCTCATACTGTAGAAGGCAAAATGTTTATGAGACACTCTACATTATCAAATGCGTTTGTTTTTGCTCCAATTCGCAGTTTTACTTTAGATGATGTTTGGAACTACCTGCTTAATTCTCCTTCGCCTTGGGGAGATGACAATTTTGAGCTGCATAAACTTTATCAAGACTCTTCTTCAGGTGAGTGTCCATTAGTTGTGGATAAATCTATTAAAGAAAGTGCTGGTTCATGTGGTAACAGTCGTTTTGGTTGCTGGGTATGTACAGTTGTTAATGAAGATAAAGCCTTAACTGGATTCATTCAAAGTGGAGAAGATTGGATGAAACCTCTACTAAACTTCCGTAACTGGCTAACAAGTATTCGCGATGACCGTACAAAACGAATGAAATTCCGTATGAATGGTCAAACGTATTTAAAAGAAGTGAAAATTATCACAAAAGACAACAGACCTTTTGTGTTTATCCCTAAAAAATCTGGTCGTCCTAAACAAGAAATCGATTTTGAATTATATACAGTTGTCAAAAAAGAAAACTTAAAAGCATATCTTGAAGAAAATGATGTTGATTTAAGTGCACCAGAAGACCAAATGCTTCTTATTGAATACACAGAAAAAGGTCTAGATGGAGAAGAAATGTTGAAATATGGTCAACTTGGCCTTGGACCATATACAATGCAATCTCGAAATGAAATATTACAAAGATTACTAGCTGTTCAAGCAACTGTTACACATCCATCTGATCCTTATTATGAATTAATTTCATTAGAAGAACTTAAAGCAATTCGTGAAACTTGGTTCAATGAGGGTATTTGGGAAGATGCAGTAAGTGAAACATATTACAAAGTTTATAATGAATATCCTGACTTCGATACGGATGATCAAGCTATTGTAAGCTCTGACCAAATTTCAGATTTGGAAATGTTATGCAAAGAATTTAATGTAGATGTTCGTACAATGAAAAAACTCATTAACATGGAACAAAAATATGCTGGCTATAAGTTCCGTCGCGGAATAAATGATGATATCGCCAAAATTTTAAAACAAGATTATTTACACTTATAGAGATTAGAGGATTTATTTATGATATTGAGAGACATCACTTTAGTAAATATTGGCGCTTATAGAGGTTATAACGACTTTGACCTTTCAACCACAACTGAGAAACCCGTTATTTTAATAGGCGGAGAAAATGGCGCTGGTAAAACAACATTTTTAAATGCTATAAAATTAGGTATTTTTGGAGCTTACAGCTTCGGCTATAAAACTGAGAATACCGAATATTATAAGCACGTTTTAGCCCTTTTAAATCATGAAGCTGTCCGAATTCAAGAAAATAATTTTTCTATTGCTATCAATTTTTCAATTACAGAAGGATTTAAAACTATAGATTATAATTTGAAACGTAAATGGCAGTTTAATGATCAAGGAAATATTAAAGAAGCTGTTTACCTAAAAGGGAATAATATTTTATATACAAACGAACAAACTGACTTATTTATGGATAAGTTAAAAGAAACTATGCCACCTCAAATTTTAGATTTATGTTTATTTGATGGTGAAGAAATCGCTAAGATTATTAGTGAAAACCGTTTGTCTGGATACATCGAAAAAGTTTCAAAAGTTGCTTTTAATTTAGATTTATTTGAAACACTCGAATTAGATTTAGATAAATATTCTAAACAAACTTTGGATATCTCATCTTTGAAAAAGAATGAAAAAGAACTTTTAGACTTAGAAAATGCTATTAATGAAAAAAGAGATGATTTACAAAGAAAACAAGCACAATTGTATTCTAATTCTGAACAATATCGTACTTTATTAGATGATTACAATGCCAAGAAAAAAGTGTTTAAAAATTTTGGTGGTCTTATTAAAACTGAATATGAAAAACTTTTAACAGAAATTAATACATTAGAATTAAAAAAACAGAATAATAATGAAAAGCTTAAAAAATTTGTTTCTACATTACTTCCATTCTATTTAATTCCTAATTTATTAAAGAAAACAAATGAACAAATTCAGCTTGAAAATGATTCAATTCTTTACAACAAAATGGACCAATTATTAGATTCAGAAAAAATGGAGAATCTCGCAAATTCTTTAAACTATAAAGATAAAACTATGTTAAAAGAACTCATCTTAGGCACAATTCAAAATGAAAACACTGTTGAGTCAATTCATTTTGCTTCGTTCGCTGAAAGCTCATTAGTAAATTCTATTTTTTCTAAGGTTGCTTCTTCCGATGAATTAAGTATTCATTTGGATTGTATAGAAGAAAATAGAGATATTACTAAACAATTGAAAGCTCTTAGAAGTAAATTAAAAACTCATGAAAAAAATACAGAATTCAATGAAATGTTGAGGGATTTAGAAAATATGTCTACCTCTATTCAAAAAATAGAGATGCAAAATAGTGACTTAAAACAAAATATTTCTACTATAAAAGCTGAACTTGAAAAACTTTTAGAACAAGAACATGCTATCAATCAATCACTGAGAAATCTTGATAAATCTGAAAGTTCATTTTTACACTCTAAAAAAATTATTGATTTAAGTAAAAAATTCAGGATGATACAAGTAGGTAAAAAGCTACTTCATGTTCAAAATGAAGCTTCTAAAATGTTACAACGTATTTTTAGAAAAGAAAATTATATTTCTTCTATTCATATTGATCCTAAAACTTATGAAGTGTCATTGAAAGATCAGTATCAAAATGCTATAGAAAAACGTACTTTATCTGCTGGTGAAAAAGAAATTTTATTAATTTCTATTATTTGGGCTATCTTTAGCATTAGCGATAAGAAAGTTCCTTTTATTTTCGATACTTTATTAGGACGTTTAGATAAAACTCATAAAGCAGCTGTACTGACAGAATTTATCCCTAAAAGCGGTACGCAAGCAATTGTATTATCAACTGATAGTGAGGTTGACCAATTGCATTATGATCTTTTAGAACCTTTTATTTCACATGCGTATCGCTTAGAATTTAATACAAATGCACAAGAGACTTCTATCAACACAGGTTATTTTGTATTTTAATGGAGATGAATTAAATGAATTTCAGATTGAAAACTTCTAAACAAACAGAAGAAATTTTAAAGAAACTAAGTGCTTCAACAGGTTATACTTGGAATGTATTATCAAGAATTGCTGTATCATTATCCCTACAAATCCCTACTATGCCTGAAAAAGTAACTGATACTGCAGGCGTTGATATTGCACGTAATACAATGACTGGCGAATATGATTATGTATATAAATCATTAATTACTCAGCATGCTGGTCATGCTATTTCGGAAGATGATTACTTCCCAGATTTATTCAATGCACATCTTGAAAGAGGAATTACTCTACTTAATGGAGAATACGATTTAGCTGGAAACACAGATCGTTTCTTATCTAACTTATTCAAATTATAAAGCTGGTGATGAAAGAATGTTATATCTAGACAATAGCGCAACCACTCAAATACATCCTTCAGTAAAAGAAGCTATGCTTCCATTTTTATTTGAAGAATACGGGAATGCTTCAAGTAAATATTATGATCAGGCTCTAACTGCTAAAAACGCTGTCGATGAAGCTAGAAATAATATGGCGAATCTTTTAAATGCAAAATCTGAAGAAATTATTTTCACAAGTGGATCTACTGAAAGTAATAATATGTTTATTAAAGGTGTTGCCCATTATTATAAAAATAAAGGCAAACATTTAATTACTACTGAAGTTGAACATCCCTCTGTTCTAGAATGTTTTAATTTTTTAGAAACAGAAGGTTATGAGATTACACTTTTAAAACCCGATAAATTTGGTAGAGTCTCTGTACAGCAGTTAAAAGAAGCTATTCGTCCTGAGACGATACTCGTTTCTGTAATGTGGGGAAATAATGAATTAGGTTCTTTAAATCCTATTAAAGAATTATCAGATTTGTGCATAGAAAATGAAATCTTATTCCACACAGATGCTACACAGGTAGTAGGAAAAATTGATATTGATTTAGAAGAATATCAAGGAATTTCTTTCTTATCTTGTTCTGGTCATAAATTCCATGGTCCTAAAGGAATTGGCGCTGCCTATATTAAGAGTGATGAATATGGCATTTTAACACCATTTACTCCACTTTTACATGGTGGCGGCCAAGAGAAAGATATTAGAAGCGGCACTTTAGCTTTACACAATATAGTTGGACTTGGTAAGGCTGCTAAAATAGCTAAAGAAGAGTTCTCAATAAATTATGAGCGAGTTATAAAATCTGAAGAAACTTTAGTAAATATTCTAAAACAAAAATTTGGTCAAAATATTCGATTTAATAATGATAAAACAAATAAAATTCCTGGATTATTAAGTGTTCAATTTATTGGCATCAATAATGAAATCTTATTAAAAAAACTTGCTCCTTATATCGCTGCCTCAACAGGATCGGCATGTAGTTCGAGCAAACCTTCTCATGTTTTAAGCTCTATTGGATTATCTTTAGAAACAATTCGTTCAACTATCCGTTTTTCTCTATCCAGTTATACAGAACCTGAAGAATTAGAGATTTTCAAATCACTCTAGCAATTAAAAAGACCTTGCATTATATGTGTGGTCTTTTTAATATGCTAAAAAGGAGAATTTATTAATGAAAGAACTTGAAAAAATTCAAAAACAAATGCTATTCAAGTTAGAAGAACAAACTCAAGTACCTTATATACTTATGAAAAAATTATTACAAAGCGCTGAAACATATTCAACAAGCGAAACTACATCTAAAGAACGGATATCTGAATATCGTGCTTTAATTAACAAGCATATGAAGACTAAGGAGAATTAACATGTTATTAAAAAAATTATTGTTTAAAAACTATAAAACATTTTATGGTCCTCAACACATTGATTTGACTCCTCCACCAGCTAAAGATGGTCAATATGTCCCGAATATTGCGCTTATTGGTGGACTAAATGGTGCTGGTAAAACTACTATTTTAAAAGCAATTTGGTATGCTCTTTTTGGGTCACAAGGAATGAATGCAGACGCGCAAAAAAAATGGAATGCTAGTATTATAAATAATTATGCTTTTGCTGAAGGTAGTCGAGAAGCTTCTTTATCCCTTTTTATCGAGACTGGTGACGAAGAATGGGAAATTGCTGTTAAATTTTATGTTAATGAAAATAAAATAGTTACACATGAAGAAAGATTTATTTTTATTCGTCCTCTAAGTGGTACATATCGAAAAAAACATACTTTCCAAAACATGTATGACTTTGTTAAATATACAAATTCTATTATTCCTTCTTATGCTGCTCCATTCTTTATTTTTGATGGAGAAGAAATAAAAGATTTAATAAAAAAACAAGATACTAATCAAATGATTTCTGCTATTAAAACAATTACAGGTGCAAATGCATATGATGTTCTATTAACAGATTTGGAAGCTACTATTACATCAATTAATAAAGAATTAAGTAAGACAACAAATATTAATGAAGTTAAGAATGCTGAAAAAGAATTTGCTAAGCTAGAAGAAGAAGTTAAACGAGAAAAAATGTTATTAGAAAGTAAACAATTTGAAGCAAACAAAAATGAAAAAGCTTTACAACAACTAAAAAAAGACCGAATGGCTATTATTTCTCAAAATAATCATTCTAGAGAAACAATTGGCAAAAAAATTGGACGCTTAGAAACTTCAATTGAAATGACTAGTAAAGATATTAATGAGCTATTTAAAAGCCAACATAATACCATCTTACTAACGAACAAAATGGAGAAATTAAAAATCTCTATTTTAAACGAGAAAAAATCTAAAGAAAATCTAATTATGAATGAAAAAGCTTTAAAACCATTTAATGATTTTTTAAATATCGCTATTAAAGAAGATATTGATCCGCCACTTACATCTGATCAATTACAACAAATACAAGAAAAAGGAACAAAATGGTATGCTAAACAATTTAATATTTCACTAACAGATGAAGCACCTGCTAAATTCATTCATGATTTATCTGGTAAAGATGAAAGATACTTAACTTCTTTACAAGGAGCTGCGCTAAGTACATTAGAAGGTAAAATCAAGCAACTACATGGCTTTGAACAAGAACTTGCTCAAACTATCCAAAAACAATCAGATGCTCCTGAGATGCTTAATATAGATTCAGAAAATACCCGTATTGATCTTTTAAATCAAAAACAACTCGCTTTAAAAAATATAATTAGTCCTTTACGGGTTAAAGTAAACGCATTACAAGATAAGTTATTAAGAGCTAGAAAACAGTTTAATTCATTAGCTGCTAAGTCTACGAATGGTTCTAACTTGTCACAAGAATTAGAGAATGTTGAAAAAACATATACAGCCTTATCTCAACATGTGCGTCAACTATTGGCTTATAAAGCTACTTCTGTAAAACAAGAATTTGATTCGATGCTCAGAAAGCTTATTCGTAAAACTGACGAGTTTAGTAAAATTGAATTTGATTTAGCAACTGCATCTATTCGCCTGTACAATAGTAAAAACCAAGAAATTGATATAGATTCTCGCTCAGCCGGTGAACAACAAATGATTTCTTCAGCATTGATTTGGGCATTGACTCGTGTCTCTTATTTAAATTTACCAATTGTTATTGATACGCCATTAGGTCGTTTAGATAGTAAACACCGTAAAAATTTAATTGAAAATTACTATCGTGATTTAAGCTCACAAGTAATTATCTTATCTACAGATACTGAAGTAGATGCTAGTTATTTAAAAGAAATTTCTCAATTTACTTATAGCCAATACACATTAGATTATGATGAAGATAAAAAATACACTGTAATCCGTGATGGTTACTTTAACATGGAAGGAAAATCATAATGGGGAATAAAAAAATTATTTTATCTGGGGAGTCTCGAAAAATTATTGATGAACTAATGGTACTTTTAAATTTTTCAAGACCTCAAATGGTTGAATTCTCTTTATCAAAAGGCCTTTCAATAGCAAATGGTCCAACCGAAATACAATCATTTGATTTGAGTACTAAATGGGAATTTGGAGAAAGCATTATTGATGGTTCAGAGTACCTTTTATATAAACATTTAATTATTAATGAACAACAACGTAGTCTTTCTGAAGAAGAAGTTTCTAAATATATGGGAAACTATATTGAATTAGGTTGCCGTAAATTGAAGGAATTAATGACTAATAAATCTTCTATTGAAGATTTACGTTTAGCATTATTAAAATAACGAAAACCCACTTCCATGCTAAGAAGTGGGTTTTTAATTACCTAAAATATAATATTGAAAACAAATTCACTACACCTCATTCGAAACAAAGCACATTGTCTCTCTTACCCTTACAACTTCTATTTCCATTCCCAAAAGCTTCCACTCTCCCCATCCTAAAGCTATACTTAATCCATCTGTCATAATCGCTGTTAAAATCCTCGATAATACCGTTTAAAAATTCCCCACTAATAACGGATAATCTATATTAGACAATATAGATTGGAAGTGTGGAGATGACGG
>NZ_JBHUOR010000038.1:0-37780 GCF_042686175.1 Kurthia populi
AAGCACTTTCATTGATCAACAATCGACCAAGAAAGTGCCTCAACTGGAATACCACACAGGATGCATTTGAATGTGAAGTGGTGCAGTTAATTTGACAATCTATCAATACAAAAAAAGCTGTAAAAGATTTGTATGTGACATTAAAAGATAAGGGATTCGAAAACGGTTTATATCATTTAAGTACGCATATGTGTGCCGCGCAGCGTTTAGAAAAAATTAAAGCAATACGAGATGATTTAGATAATAAAGAGCGTGTGATTTGTGTCAGCACACAATTAATTGAAGCGGGTGTAGATGTGAGTTTTGATACAGTGATCCGTTCATTGGCTGGGTTGGATTCGATTGCACAAGCAGCTGGGCGTTGTAATCGACATGGCGAGGTGGAAACAGGGGAAGTTTTCGTCATTGAGCACAAGGAAGAAAACTTAACTAGGGCAGAACATATTAAAAAAGGTGGTAAATTTGCGCGTTATATTTTGCGCGATATTGAGCAAGATGCGACGTTGTTTGAGGGAACAGGAGCACTAGGGCAATATACGATGACGCATTACTTTACGCAGTTTTATAGTGAATTTGCGGGTCAAACAAATTACCCTTCTAAAAAGCATACTGGGCAGTCTTTATATAACTTATTACTAACACGAAATAGCGGCTCAGCGGAAAATTTAGATAAAAAATTAGGAATCGTAGGCCGCGCTTCGTTTAAAGATGTAGGGAAAGAATTTTGTGTTATTGATGAACAAACAACGGATATTTTAGTACCGTATACACCTAAAGGAAATTCGACTCAACAAAGCGGGGCAGACTTAATTGCTGAATTAACATCGTCGGAATGGTTAAAAGATGTGTCAGGATTTTTGAAAAGAGCACAGCATTTTACGATTAGTGTGCATCTGCATGTTTTAAAAGGATTAGGGAATGATGGATATATTCGTCCGGTGGAGTTTGAAAATACTAATATTTCACCTTTATATGTGCTATTAGATAATGCCTATGATGATAAATTTGGATTGAATGAAGAAGGAACGAGTGTGAATTTAGAAGCGTATACAGGAGAGTTTTAAAATGATAAAGCGAGATGAAAAATTTCTTCATCTCGCTTTATTTGTACCTAGATATAACCACTTTTGTAATTTCAATCCACGTAACTAAAAGCTACGACATAATAATTTTAACAAATGAGATTAAGAGATACAAGTGAATCTATATTTTATAACTTTTTATAATTGAATTTTCTGAAAATAATGGTCGTAATGAACGATATGTGATATGGTGTATTATATATTTATGTTTATTATAACCACTACTTGTAGAACATTATATAATCAGCCTGTCGAATATTAACAATAAATAATCATAAATTTAGATTACTAATTAAAGGGGGTGTGCTAGTGTGTCACATAAAAGAAGAACATTCACCATTGAATTTAAACTTTTAATGGTGAAACTTTATGAAAATGGAAAACCTGTTAAGGATATTATTCGTGAATATGATGTAGCTACTTCAACTCTTTATAAATGGATTAAAAGTTATCAAGAAACAAGGTCTTTCACTACGAAAAGTAAACTTATAGAAGAGTGTTTGCGTAAAGAAAACCAACGTTTATTAAATGAGGCTGATATTTTAAGGCAAGCTTTGTTAATCATAGGGAGAAAATAAATATATATTATAAGATAAATAAATGATATTTAATTTTAAACTAATTTATCTGAATTTTCATTTTTCATAAAGCGATTGTGTTAAAGTTTAATAAGAGAATTTGTTCAAAATTAAATATAGTGAGAAAAGAAAATTATCTACAGATAATTTTCTTTTTATTACATGACTTTATTTGACAAATAGGTAATTTTATTTAAAAATATAAATAGGTAAAAAAGATTAAAAAAAGAGGTGAGTGAATGAACGGGGAAATTAGAAATCAAATTGAATATGAAGTATATGGGGAGTATGGCTTATTTACGGATCCACTGTCTAAATTAGGTGGTGAAAAAATGACGATGCAAATTCCGAGCTATGAAGCGCTTAAGGGAATTACAGAATCAATTTATTGGAAGCCCAGCATCACTTGGATTATTGATGAAGTGCGTATTATGAATCCGATTCAAATGGAGTCAAAAGGTATTCGCCCGATTGACTATGGTGGCGGTAATACGTTAGCCAATTATACATATTTACGTCGACCAAAATATCAAGTACGTGCTCACTTTATTTTTAATAAAGCGCGTCCTGATTTACAAGGGGATTTTAACGAGAACAAGCATCACAATATCGCTAAGCGTTGTGTAAAAATGGGTGGACGCCGCGATGTTTTTCTCGGAACGAGAGAGTGCCAAGCGTATGTAGAAGCTTGTACATTCGGAGACGGAGACGGTGCGTATGATGAGGTAAGCATGGATTTTTCAACGATGATGCACGGTATTACATATCCAGATGAGCAGCAGTATAGCAATATGATGAAACTGCGCTTATGGCAGCCCAAAATGGTAAATGGCGTAATTACATTTATCAAACCGGAAGAGTGTGAATTAGTACGAGATTTACGCGAATTTACGCCAAAGGAATTTGTTGTTGGAGAAACAATGCAGTCTGTAGATGAACTCTATCACGAGGTGGTGGAAAAATGAATTATTTAGATGCACTTTGCACGACATACGACCGCTATAGTGATCGTGCGGGAGAAGAAGAAATCAAGGCTATTAAAGATCGAGAGATTTCATACATGTTATTGCCGATTTCGCATACGACACAAACTGCACACATTGAAGTGTTAGTGACAGAGAATGGCGAATTTTATGATGCGGAAGTTATTCCAAAAGTAAATACGGTCTTGCCGTTTACAGAAAGTTCTGGCTCGCGAACGGCAGCATTGAGTCCCCATGTTTTACACGATAAATTAGTTTATGTAGCAGGAGACTATGTGGCATACACCGGGGAAACGAAAAAAGACAAAGGTTTTTCGATGTATATAGAGCAACTAGGTAAATGGTGTGATTCTGAATTTAGTCATCCCCATGTAGAAGCAGTTTATAAATATTTAAAGAAAGCTCATTTAATAGAAGATTTAATTAAACAGGACGTTTTATATGCAGATGCTAATCAAAAACTACTTAAAAAATGGCCTTCAAAAGATGGAGTGCCTGATATTTTCAAAACTGTGACTGGAGGACAAGAAGCAGCTTTTGTACGTTTTTCTGTCCACGTCCCAGGAAAAGTGACAACACCTATTTGGAAAGATAAAGAAGTATTTAATGCATATCAGAACTATTATGCAACACTTTTAAAGGAAAATGCATTGTGCTACGTATCCGGAAAGGAATTGCCATTAACATCACAGCATCCTAACAAAATTCGTAATTCTGGTGACAAAACAAAACTTATTTCATCAAATGACAATTCAGGATTTACGTTCCGTGGGCGTTTTACAGAAGCTAATCAAGTCGCATCGATTAGTTATGAAGCGTCGCAAAAAGCACATAATGCATTGAAATGGTTGATTGAACGACAAGGTCGAACAATTGATGGACGTGTTTTCTTAACGTGGGGATTAGATGAATTAGAAGTGGATAGTCCTGTTGAAACCCCAATACAGACGAAGCCGTTTGAAGAACCACAGGAAGAAGTTCAAACGATGCATAGTTTGGCAAAAGCTTATGGTAAATTATTAGCTGGGTATAAAGCTAGTACAGAGGTTCGTAATGGAAAGAAAATTTATATTATGACACTTGATGCAGCGACACCAGGGCGACTTTCTGTACTTTATTATCGCTGTTTTGATGTCGAGGAATATTTCGGAAAATTACAAAAATGGCACGAAGATGCAGAATGGTATCAAAGTTATTATAATTCAAAAGAAAAAAAATGGGAAAGCTTTATTGGAGCGCCATCGCTTGAAAGAATAGCAAAATTTGTTTATGGTTCAAAAGCTAGCGAGGCACTCGTAAAAGGAACGATTGAACGTTTGTTGCCAAGCATATTGGATCAACGCGTTGTGCCAGCGGATATTGTTCGCAGCGCTGTTCAGCAAGCATCAAATCCAGTTGCCTTTGAAACATTTGAGTGGGAACAAGTTTTGCAAGTAGCTTGTTCATTAGTGAAAAAACAAAATGTAGAGAAAGGAATTTATCATACTATGACTTTAAATCGACAAAATACAAACCGACATTATTTATACGGTCGTTTATTAGCTGTTGCAGATGTGTTTGAACGTAATGCAATTAAAGCTACAGAAAAAACTACGGAGTCTGAGAAAAGTAAGGAGAAACTTCGTGCCACAAATGCGATTCGTTATATGAATGCTTTTGCAGGTCAGCCACATCGTACATGGAAGACAATTCATGAAAGTTTACAACCATATTTAGTACGAGAGGGGAGCAAGGCGGTTTATGCTCAACGAGAAATTCAAGAAATTATGGGGCTGTTTGAAGAAGGCGAATATAATAATCAACCGTTAAATGGAGATTATTTATTAGGTTATTATAATCAATGCCAAGCACTTTATACAAAAAAAGAAGAAGCGGGGGAGCAATAAATGACAACAGTTTTAGATCATAAAGTAGATTTTTCAGTGATTTTCACAGTGGAGAATGCCAATCCAAATGGTGATCCATTAAATGGGAACCGACCACGTCAAAATTTTGATGGGCATGGTGAAGTATCAGATGTTGCAATTAAACGTAAAATTCGTAACCGCGCACAAGATTTATTAGAAGCCATTTTTGTGCAATCAAACGATAAAACGACAGATGGCTTTAAAAGTTTACGTGAGCGTGCAGAAGCAAATGAAGCATTAGCTGCTATCGTAAAAGGTAAAACGAAAGATGAAGTATTATTTGCACAAGCTGCATGTGAGAGCTGGTATGATGTTCGTTCATTTGGCCAAGTGTTTGCATTTAAAGACCCTAAAAAAGGTGCTGGACTTTCAGTAGGCGTTCGTGGTCCTGTATCCATTCACCCAGCAATTAGCTTAGAGCCGATTAATATTATGAGTACGCAAATTACAAAAAGCACAAACTCGGAGCCGGGAGATAAAAAGGGCTCTGACACAATGGGGATGAAACATCGCGTTGAAAAGGGTGTCTATAAATTCTCAGGAAGTATTAATACACAGTTAGCCGAAAAAACGGGTTTTACAAATGAAGATGCGGAACGTTTAAAAGAAATTTTATGTACATTGTTTGAAAATGATGCTTCTTCAGCTCGTCCAGAAGGGTCACTTGAAGTGCGCAAAGTATTTTGGTGGGATCATACATCGAAACTAGGAAATTATTCATCTGCAAAAGTACATCGTTCACTAAAAGTTGCAGCTCAAGCGAATGCAGATGAGCCATTTACTTATACAATCGAACCATTAGAAGGCTTAGAAGTGCAAGTGTATGACGGGATTTAATGAAGAGGCTGAATACTTGATGTTATCAGGTATTCAGCATTTTCAATTTTGCAGAAGACAATGGGCGCTTATTCATGTTGAACAGCAATGGGCAGAAAATGTGAAGACGATTGAAGGGCAATTTGTGCATGAGCGTGCGGATCAACCAGAATTGCGTGAAAAACGAGGCGATAAATTGATTGTGCGTGCGATGCCTATTAAATCAAGGGAACTGGCTACTATGGGAATTTGTGATGTTGTTGAATTTATTAAAGACCCTGATGGTGTAGCGATATTTGGAGAAATAGGTACATATCAACCATATCCAGTGGAATATAAACGAGGAAAACCGAAAAAAGGTGAGGAAGATATTTTGCAGTTATCAGCTCAAGCCATGTGTTTAGAAGAGATGCTAATGTGTCATATTCCCCACGCATATTTATTTTATAACGAAGTAAAGCGCCGAGAAAAGGTCGAGTTAACCGTTGAAATTCGTCAAAAAGTGAAAGCTATTTTTAAGGAAATGCATAATTATTATGATAGAAGGTATACACCAAAAGTGAAAATAGGGAAGCACTGTGATTCTTGCTCATTGAAAAATATTTGTGTGCCGCGAATGAACGAAAATCAGGAATCTGTGCGTAAATATATGGAGAAATTTTTATGAAAAAATTATTGAATACATTATATGTGACGAATCCAGATTCTTATTTGTCGCTTGATGGCGATAATATTGTCATTTTACAAGACGGCGAACGATTAGGACGTCTTCCGTTGCATAATATTGAAGGGATTTGTGCATTTGGTCGTCAAGGAGCCAGTCCAGCACTAATGCACCGCTGTGCGGAAGATCAAATTGCGCTGAGTTTTTTTAAGCCAACAGGTAGATTTTTGGCAAGGGTGACAGGTGAGACGAAGGGAAATGTTGTATTACGTAAAACACAATATCGTATTGCTGAAAATGAAGAGAACTCGGCATTAATTGCACGTAATATGATTTTCGCCAAAATATCCAATCAAAAATGGATTATTGAGCGAGCAACAAGGGACTATGCGATGCGCTTAGATGTAGAAAAATTAAAAGGGATTTCACAAAAATTAACGTTATTAATGAAAGCTTGCTTAGATGTGACAGACTTAGAGCAGTTAAGAGGGTTTGAGGGACAGGCAGCGAGTTACTACTTTAGGGTTTTTGATGATTTAATTTTACAGCAGAAAGAGGACTTTCTATTTACAGTGCGCACAAGAAGACCACCGCTAGATTTTGTGAATGCGTTGCTTTCTTATGCCTATACATTATTAGCTCATGATGTACAAGCCGCATTAGAGGGTGTCGGTTTAGATAGTTACGTCGGTTTCCTGCATCGTGACCGACCAGGACGCGCTTCTTTAGCACTTGATATGATGGAGGAATTGCGCGCTGTTGTAGCAGATCGTTTTGTGTTGACTTTGATTAACAAGAAAATGATTAAAGCTCCAGATTTTATTAAAAAAGAAAATGGTGCTGTACTTTTGACAGATGATGCTCGAAAACTGTTATTCAAAGAATGGCAATCAGCAAAAATGCAGCAACTTACACATCCTCGATTAAAAGAAAAAATCGTTTGGGGGCTAGTTCCACATGCGCAAGCACAATTACTGGCGCGCCATTTGCGAAATGATGTAGAAGAATATGCACCATTTTTATGGAAGTAGGGATTAAATGCTTATTTTAGTAACATACGACGTTAGCACGCAAACAGCTGAAGGTAGAACAAGGTTAAGAAAAGTAGCCAAAGTATGCCAAAACTATGGCGTCCGCGTTCAAAATTCTGTTTTTGAATGCATTGTAGATGCCACGCAATTGTTGATGATGAAGAAAGAGTTAGATGACATGATTAACAAAGGTACCGATAGTTTACGATTTTATAATTTAGGTAATAAGTATAAATCAAAAGTAGAGCATATCGGTGCAAAGGAAAGTATTCATGTAGAGGAACCATTGATTTTTTAGTGCGAATCAGGAGCTCTCATATAATTCCTAGAGTATTCGCACCTGTTTTTTTTCTTTTAAAATTAATATTACGCGTAAGTTTTGTTTTTAAATAATTATGTAATAAAAAAATAGTTAGTTTTATGCGAAAAGCTTCTTTTTTTAATAACTTTTCGCTGTCTCACTCTTCATTGAGTGAGTGGATTGAAATTCGGATAACGCGATGATGGCAGCCGATTACGTGCTGTCTCACTCTTCATTGAGTGAGTGGATTGAAATGTTGTCGATATCGACACGAAACGACATAGCGTCGTCTCACTCTTCATTGAGTGAGTGGATTGAAATTTGTGTGCCCTTCGTTACACCTTTCACATCAAGAGTCTCACTCTTCATTGAGTGAGTGGATTGAAATTGGTCATCGGAATGGTCGTTATGTGATTCACTCGTCTCACTCTTCATTGAGTGAGTGGATTGAAATATCTAATACAGCTAATTCGATTTGCGTAGCGTTATGTCTCACTCTTCATTGAGTGAGTGGATTGAAATCACTGCTGGTAAGGCGATATTGGCCAAGTCTAACGTCTCACTCTTCATTGAGTGAGTGGATTGAAATCCTTATGATTGCTTTTCCTTGGGGTTTAATTTCGTCTCACTCTTCATTGAGTGAGTGGATTGAAATACCTCAAACATCGTAATCACCCCTCAATATAAATGTCTCACTCTTCATTGAGTGAGTGGATTGAAATTTTAAATGAAGATTTTTCAATTGAATAATCTTTTGTGTCTCACTCTTCATTGAGTGAGTGGATTGAAATTATAGGTACAGTTGGTGTCGGTTTAGGTGTTGTGTCTCACTCTTCATTGAGTGAGTGGATTGAAATTTCAACAACAGACTGTTGCTTCAATGTTTTATGCAGTCTCACTCTTCATTGAGTGAGTGGATTGAAATTCACTTAAATATGTATCCACCTCAAAATATTTGGGTCTCACTCTTCATTGAGTGAGTGGATTGAAATTAGTGCTTGACGAAGCGCATATGGACTTAGACGCAGTCTCACTCTTCATTGAGTGAGTGGATTGAAATACATTGAAATATGTTATGTAAAATTACCCCTTGCATTGTCTCACTCTTCATTGAGTGAGTGGATTGAAATATGAAGAATAAAACCATGATGATGAATACCATTAGTCTCACTCTTCATTGAGTGAGTGGATTGAAATCATCCAGCTCTATCTGAAGCAGAATTAAACTCGGTCTCACTCTTCATTGAGTGAGTGGATTGAAATTTCGCGTTATTGGAATTACAATACTGCGTCCAAGTCTCACTCTTCATTGAGTGAGTGGATTGAAATTAGTATATTCTAGTATACATAAAGATTATTAAAGTAGTCTCACTCTTCATTGAGTGAGTGGATTGAAATGCAGTAAAGCGAACATGTTTAGTATTTGCCGTGGTCTCACTCTTCATTGAGTGAGTGGATTGAAATAGTGGACAAATCAATACAGGACGCTTCAAATATGGGTCTCACTCTTCATTGAGTGAGTGGATTGAAATCCATCATAGGAGGTTAGAATGATGATTCGTTTTTTGTCTCACTCTTCATTGAGTGAGTGGATTGAAATCATGTCTTTAGCAAGCCTGTAGCAAAATCCATTGCCTTGTCTCACTCTTCATTGAGTGAGTGGATTGAAATTGGACACCACTTATCACACACACCATTTACATCATGTCTCACTCTTCATTGAGTGAGTGGATTGAAATCACATATCTGAGCCGATTGCATATGTTAAATAAGGTCTCACTCTTCATTGAGTGAGTGGATTGAAATAACAATTGCTTGTACATCATCTTTTTTGTTTAGTGTCTCACTCTTCATTGAGTGAGTGGATTGAAATTTCGTACCAACCAAGTGCTTCAAACCGATTATCGTCTCACTCTTCATTGAGTGAGTGGATTGAAATTCGGTGCCCCATGCCACGTAGTCGGAGATATCTGCGTCTCACTCTTCATTGAGTGAGTGGATTGAAATATGGAGTCACGTAAACCGTCATAATTTGCTTCAAGGTCTCACTCTTCATTGAGTGAGTGGATTGAAATTCCTCTAATGAATAAACGAGTTCGTCTAATGAAACTGTCTCACTCTTCATTGAGTGAGTGGATTGAAATTGTCACCACTCGATTCACCATTGAACAAGGCTCGTGTCTCACTCTTCATTGAGTGAGTGGATTGAAGTTTTGACGATGAAGAGCTGCTGTGGTTGCTCGATGTCTCACTCTTCATTGAGTGAGTGGATTGAAATGCTGCAATTTCAAGTTTAAAAATGCTTGTATTAAAAGCTTTGAGCTAGGGTTTTATTTGAATGTGAGGTCAAGTTTCCATTTGAACAATAACACATGTTCTTGGTAATGTAGATTCATAGAGGGAGGTGCTTGTAATGCCACGCAAAGCCTACAAATTTAGATTATATCCAACAAAAGAACAACAGGCATTAATTCATCAAACGCATGGTCATTGCCGGTTTGTTTACAACTATTTCCTTGAACGTTGGAATACTTCTTATAAGGAAGAAGGCAACGGTCTCAATCGTTCCCTTATGTCGAAGCTCTTAACGAAAATGAAAAAGCAAGATGAGACAGCATGGTTACGTAATGTAGATAGTGTGGCATTACAAGTCGCTTACGAAAATCTGATTGATTCGTTTCAACGTTTCTTTAAAAAACAAAATAACTACCCGCGTTTTAAAAGTAAGAAAAACCCTGTTCAAAGCTACACAACAAAGAATATAAACAACAATATCGCGATTGTCAGCAAACGAATCAAACTGCCGAAGCTCGGGCTTGTGAAATTCAAACAAACCTGTGGATTAGAAGGTCGCATTATGCGCGCAACCATTAAATACAATGCGAGTGGTACGTTTTACGTGTCTGTCCTATGCGAAGTACCAGACTTTAAGCCATTGCCTCAAACAAAGGAAGCTGTAGGAATTGATTTAGGTATCACCGATTTTGCGATTCTGTCTACTGGACGTAAAGTGGATAACCAACGCTTTACGAAGAAGATGGAACAGAAATTAAAACGGGAGCAGCGTAAATTATCACGTAGGTATGAACAAGCAAAAAAAGATAATCGAGATTTAAAGAAAAGTAAAAACTATCAAAAACAACGCATGAAAGTCGCACGATTGCGCGAACGTGTGGCGTTTCAGCGGGAAGATTTCTTGAACAAACTATCAACGGAACTAATTCGTCAATACGACATTATCTGCTTAGAAGATTTACACATCAAAGGCCTGTTGAAAAATCATAAACTAGCGAAAGCGATTAGTGATGTTTCCTGGTCCTCTTTTGTGCAAAAACTGATGTATAAGGCGAAATGGTACGGACGTGAAGTCGTGAAGGTTTCACGCTTCTACCCATCTAGTCAAATTTGTCATGCATGTGGTCATTATGATTGTAAGAAGTCACTCGATATTCGTGCATGGACTTGCCCATCTTGTTTTACGACATTAGACCGCGACATCAATGCAAGTCGTAATATTTTAGGAGAAGGGCTAAGGATTTTAAATAACCCAACCGTAGGGACTACGGGGATAGCCTAATAAAAAAAGTGAAGCCACTGTTTCGAGCAGTTGGAAACAAGCAAGCACTGTTCGTAGGAATCTCCCACTTCAAGCACGTTCGTTAAAACGGCTAAGTGGGGTTGTTCAACTGAACATAGTGGGTTTTAACGCCCGTTACTAAAAATACGTATCTTCCAACTACTTCGAATTCATGGAATCCTTTAAAGTAACGCATCCAAATCCTTATATGCAAATCCTCTGAAAGATATGTCATTTGTCATGAAAATAGCTCCCTATGTATATATTTGATGAAAAGCGGGTACTATCAATTAGATATATCATGAAAATAGGAGGGTTTGTGTTGAAAAGATATAGTGCAACGACTTATGCCGTCCTTGGTTTGCTGACGACGCATTGTCGCACCGGCTATGATATAAAGCGCATGATTGATACGAGTTTGTCTCATTTCTGGAAAATAAGCTATGGACAAATTTATCCGTCATTAAAGCTATTAGTAGAAGATGGTTTGATTGAGCGTCATGATCAGACAGGCAGTACAAAAGTCGAACGTGTGGAATACACATTGACTAATGAAGGTCAGAAATTGTTAAAACAATGGTTGCAAGAGCCAGTGGAGAAATTTTCGAATGAAAAAAATGAAGTGTTGCTGCGCTTATTTTTAAGTGATGAAGAACAGACCACTACAACAATTCAGCAAATAGAGAAGTATCGCGCTGTACAGTATGAAAAGCTTGAAACGTATGAATTAATCGAGCATAGCTTGCGTACAGAGCCAGTGACGATACACCGAAAGCGTGGACTGCTTACACTCGATTTTGGTAAAAAAATGTCACGCGCAATTGTTGAATGGTGTGATGAAACAATTGCACAATTACGCTAATATTCTATGGAAGTGTTTAAAAATATAAAATAATAATTGTATAAAAAGCTGACACTATATAGTGTCAGCTTTTTTGGCGTTATAAAATATGGGGCCAAATTGTCTCTAGTGATTGTGCAATTTGAATCGTTTTGGGTGAGATAGAAGAGGATGCGGCACCTTCTCCACCAATGAAAAAATGAGTAGCTGGATGCTTATTAGCGAATTCATCCAGTTGTTTTAGATACGCTATATCTTCTAGAGGAAGTCTAGTCGTTGCAGAAAGAAGTACGACTCTTGGCTTAAATTCTT
Organism: Kurthia populi; assembly: GCF_042686175.1. NCBI lineage: Bacteria > Bacillati > Bacillota > Bacilli > Caryophanales > Caryophanaceae > Kurthia > Kurthia populi. The sequence goes on from NZ_JBHUOR010000038.1 coordinate 12,093, forward strand.
CGACAAAATCTTCAATTGTTCCAGGAGCAGGTGATTGACCAATTAAAAAAATTCGAGCTCCCTTTAATTGAATTTGTAGTAATAGAATATGCAAAGGTAGTTCATGTTGCTCATTTGGTAAACAGGCCCCCATCACCAACTTAGCATTTGATGGAACGGGTATTTGGTGACTAAGCTCAATTAAATGATGCTGCAGTAAGGTAGAAGAAAATTTCTCCTGATATTCAGCCCATTGTTTAGTCGCCCAACGATTTCCTACTTCTTTTAAAAAAGGTTGGACAATTTCTTGTAAATAGGTTACTAAACCACATTGCTGATGAGCTTGGTGAAGTGTGTAGGAGAATTTTTCTTCATTACACTGCGCACCATAGGCAAGTAATTTAAAGAAAAAAGAGTGACTTGAATGTTTAGAATCATTCTCCATACAAATTACTTTATTAGTCGCATCAATTGCTTTTTTTAATGATAATCCTCCGCTCATTTTTTTACTTAAAGTGTATAAAAATGCTACTTGATGATTCGAATATCGTCGATAACTATTTGATAGTCTCATTGGTTTCAAAAAATCATAGCGTTCCTCCCATTTTCGTAATGTATCTTTTTTAATCCCCGTAATTGCTGAAACATCTGCAATAGTGAAATGTTCTAAAGAATCATGCATACAGTTGCCCCCCTTGTGAATTCTAATTATAGCTGGAATTATTCTTTTGTCCAATATTTTAAAATAAAGGTTTGACAAAAATGGAATAGCGGTATACTTTAATTATACTGAGTAGTATAAATAAATTAGACTCATACAAGTGTTTAAGTATAGAAAATATATTTTTTAGGAGGCCATTTACGTGAAAAAAATTTATGTTATTGGTGCAGGTCCTGGTGGATTGACATCAGCCATGTTGTTAGCAAATGCAGGGTATGAGGTAGAGGTATTTGAAAAAGAAAATTTTGTTGGTGGACGAACGAGTGCAATTCAAATAGGGGAGTATACATTTGATCGCGGTCCAACGTTTTTAAATATGATGTATTTAATTCGAGAAATTTTTGAATTAACGGGCCGAAAGCTAGAAGATTATGTGGAGCCAATTGCACTCAAGCCTTTATATGAGCTTGTATATGCAGATAAACGTTTTACGGTGAGTTCAAACTATGAAGAAATGATGAATACGATTGCTACTACTTTTCCCGGAAATGAGCATGGTTATACACGTTATTTACAAGAAACACATAAAAAATTGGAGGCGCTATCGCCACTCCTACAACGAAAAATGGATAGTGTGACCGATTTAATGAGTCCAGAGGCGATTAAGGCTTTACCAGAGCTAGAATTTGGGAAGTCGTTAATGGACAAATTAGGGGAGTATTTTAATGATGAGGAATTGCAGTTGGCTTTTACATTCCAATCAAAATATTTAGGGATGTCTCCGTGGAGCTGCCCGGGCGCCTTTTCAATTCTGTCTTATATTGAGCAAGCATATGGCATTTATCACTTAAAGGGCGGTTTGAATCAATTAACGAAAGCGATGGCGACAGTTCTTGAAGAAATGAATGTCAAAATTCATTTAAATACACCAATTCAAGAAGTAGTTCAGTATAAAAAACGTATTGAGGGCATTCGTCTTGAATCAGGTGAATTACTTCATTGTGATGATGTCGTCATCAATGCAGACTTTGGCTATGCGATGACGAAACTCTTAAAAAATACGAAGAGTCGCCAGTGGTCACCGCAAAAAGTTGAGAAAAAACAATATTCTTGCTCGACATTTATGCTGTATTTAGGCATTGATACGCAGTATGACTTACAGCATCATACGATTTTATTTGCGGAAGATTACCGCAAAAATATGGAAGAGATTTCAGATACAAAATTATTGTCAAAAGACATGTCCATCTATGTGCAAAATCCTGTTGTAACAGATGATTCACTTGCACCAGAAGGGAAATCAACATTATATGTATTAGCTCCTGTACCGAACAATTTCAGTGATATTGAATGGGAAGAAGTGAAGCATGAGTATCGCGCGCTATTATTGAAAACATTAGAGGAGCGTCTAGGTTTAACAGATTTAGAGGCGCATATCGAAGAGGAAATGATGTTCTCACCAGTTGACTGGGAGCAGAAGATGAATGTTTATAAGGGCGCAACGTTTAATTTAGGGCATCAGCTAAATCAAATGATGACATTCCGCCCGCATAATCATTTCTCACCATATGAGAATTGCTGGTTAGTAGGTGGTGGTACACATCCGGGTAGTGGTCTGCCAATTATTATTGAGTCTGCGCGTATTTCGGCGAATTTAATTTTAGAACGCGATGGTGAGAAAACGTATCCAATCAAGCCGCTTCCAAAGGAACTCGACTATCGTATTACGGAATTGAGCCATGCGGTGCTATAAGTTATACATCATTTGGTTTTTAGTTGGCATGATTCTGGTCGGCTTTGATTTAATTCCAAGTTGGCTAGAGTGGGCGAATAGTGTCTTTCTCATTCTTGCGGGTTGTGTAGCAGTTGGTTATGCGATGGAAACCTTTGGGAAAAAGCGAGGGCTTATCGCAAGCATTCTTATTGGTGTAGCAACCTTCACTATTGAAGGCATGAGCGCGCATTTTGATATTTTTTTCGGGAGCTATGATTATACGAATCGCTTCCCACCACTCCTATTTGGTGTACCCATTGGGATTGGTTTTGCCTGGATTGTCATGATTATGGCTGGACATGCGTTAACACTATCGTTTAAAACCCGTCTAGTGAAGGCACTCGTCGCTGCGCTGTATGTTGTCGTACTCGATTTAGTGCTCGACCCCGTAGCATATGTTGTGAAGGGGTACTGGTTATGGGATAGTGAAAGTGCGTATTACGGTATTCCGTTTAGTAATTTCTTTGGCTGGTTTTGCATTGCCTTTGTCGTGCAGCTGCTATTGCCGCGCATAAAACAATTACCGTCAAAACAAAGTATTCACCGCATGAACATGGTGTTTTGGACAATTGTTGTGTTATTTATTTGGATTGCGCTATTAGCAAAACTCTATATGGCATGTATTGTCGCCGTGATTAGTTTTAGTCTACTTCAGATAGGAAGGAGATTTTATAATGGAGCGAAAAAAACTTAGCTATTCCATGTTTCACATCGGACAGAAACTATTTTTAAGACGCATGTTTCGTTCGATGCGCGTGAAGCTTAGTCGGATTGAACAGCCATCGATCATTGTTGTTAATCATAGTAGTTTTTATGATGCACTCGTATTATTTGAATTAGACCGGCGTGGGTATTTACCGAAAAATCGTATTGTCGGGATGAGTGCAGCTGGCTTAAAGAAATTTCCGATTTTTAAAAAGCTTGGTACTGTTCCAATTTCACAACCGATTAAACTTTCGGAGTATAAGGAATTACTGCGTCTTGCACAGACACATACGATTATATTATTTCCGCAAGGGGTCGAAGAGCATGCGGAGAAGCGGCCACTGACAATTCAACCAGGGATGGAGCGCTTGATGAGTCGATTTCCAAAATATAAACTGCTCTTTATCTCCATTTATTATTCCTTTACAGATGGCGTACGTGGCGATATTGCGTGTCAGCTGACGCCAAAGGTACAGCCTGTAAATATACAACAAATGATGACAACAGAAATTGACACATTAAAGGCAAGTGTTATCACAAATGATCTGAAGGGCTTTACCCGCCTATGGTAATCATACTGCCATTTATTATCGGTGTTTTATGGTTAGTTATAAATGTACAATTTTTGCGGCGTATGACGATTCAAAGCCATTCGAATCCTTCCATTAGCGTATTAATTCCGCTTCGAGATGAGGCAACGAATGTCCAATGTCTAATGAAAAACCTGCATAACATAGACTATGAACAGGCAGAATTTCTTTTTTATGATGATCAATCGACGGATGGCACGGCCGCGCTTCTTCAAGAAAATCAGTCACTCGACACGCGTTTTCGTCTATTATATGGTGATGCCTTACCAAGTGATTGGCACGGGAAGCCGCATGCCTGTCAGCGTTTGGCTGAGCAAGCAAAGGGGGATATTCTCGTATGGATTGATGCCGATGTGACGCTTCATCCAAAGGCGCTTTTGGCAACTGCGACGATGTTTGAACGGCCAATTGATGCACTATCAGGTTTTCCGCGCTTTGAGATGCGAAATTGGCTCGAAAAATTACTGACGCCATTGCTTCATTTTTTTGTTCATGCGCATTTACCAATTTATTTGGCGAATCGCCAGTGTATGCCAGCAGCGACTGCGGCAAGTGGTGCCTTTATTGCGGTTCGCCGGGATGCCTATTTTGAAATTGGAGGGCATACAGCGGTGAAGAATGAGGTAGTCGAGGATGTCGCGCTGTTTCGAATGTTAAAAAAATCGGGCAAGCGCGCTATGCTCTACAATATTACCGATTTTGTGTCGTGTGCGATGTATGCAACGGTTCGCGATACATGGCATGGCTTTCAAAAAAATTGCTTTCGAGGTATTCAGCATTCCTATGTCCTTGGTTGTTTGCTCATTCTTTTTTATAGCATGTATTTTGTGATGCCTGGTGTATTATTCATTATTGGGCTTAGCACACAGCATCTTTTATACACATTGCCATTCATCTGCATTACCGCTATGCGCCTAGTCAGTGATTATGTTGCAAAGCAGCTATCGATTTTTAGCTTACTGATGCCGATCAGTGCATGCGCGTATTGTGTGTTATTAGGTACGACAATGATTCAAACTGTACGTAAAAAATCAATGTATTGGAAGGGGCGAAAGCTATGAAAAAACGTGCCATTATTATTGGTGGAGGGCTAGGGGGAATGGCTGCGGCACTCACGCTTAGTCGTCACTATGACGTGCATATTTTTGAGAAAAATGCTTGGCTTGGTGGCAAAATGCAGTCGATTCAAGTCGGGGAGCACCAATTTGATTATGGTCCTAATACACTGACGATGCCACGTTACTTTTGGGAATTGGTTGCACCGTTTGGTGATGCAAAAAAGCTACTGCCTTTTAAAAAGCTCGACAATGCCACGAAGCATCAGTGGGGAGAGCATGAAGTAACCTTTACGACGAATCGTCACAACATGCAACAACAGCTTGCGGCCATTGATCCGGTAAGTGCCGCGAATTATCCTGCTTTTTTAGAGGAAGTGACGCGCCTTTTCAAGTTAAGTGAAAAAGCTTTTTTAACGAAAACCTTTTTTTCAATCAAAGATTATGTAAAGCCAAGTCTCCTTTATCATTTAGTACAGGCACATCCTTTTGAAACATTGGACACCTTTTTAGCGCGCTATTTTCCGCATCCTACAGTCTGTCAGTTATTCGGCCGCTTTGCGACGTATATTGGCTCATCGCCCTATGCTTCTCCGGCGACTTTTGCGATGATTGCCTATTTTGAATTAGTAGATGGCACGTATTATTTAGAGGGCGGAGCAACGACGATTGCACGTGTGCTAGAGGAATTACTATTAGAGCAGGGTGTACATATTCATATTAATGAGCAAATTGAAAAGTTGGCGATGGCAAATAACGAAGTAACATTTTGTGAAACTGCTAAAGGACGGTACAGCGCAGACATGATCATTAGTGATATTGATTATGCAGTTGCGCAGACATTATTAGGGCGACAGCCACGAACGTATGAGTTATCGACATCAGCTTATGTCGAGCTTATTACACTCAAAGAGCCGGTGTCGCTGCATTATCATAATGTATTATTTAGCGATGATTACAAGGCGGAATTTCAATTTCTTCGAAACTCTCAATTAGCAAATGAGGCGACGGTGTATAGTTGTTATCCATATGCCGCTACTAAAGAAGGGCATCCAGGATTATTTGTATTAGTAAATGCCCCTGCAAAAACAGCGCTGTCGATGAAAAAAGCACAGCAGCAAGTCACCGAGGCACTGACACGTTGGGGAATTGATACTGCGCAAATCGAAGCACGAAAACAGCTACCACCAAGCTATATTGCCGAGACATTTCATGTGATGCAAGGCGCAATTTATGGTCAGGCATCCAATTCATTACGCGGCAGTTTTTTCAGACCAGCAAATAAAGATTCAAGACTTAAAAATATGTATTTTGTTGGCGGGACAGTGCATCCAGGTGGCGGCTCACCAATTGTTGTAAAGGGTGGCTATGAGGTAGCTAAACGTATTATTGTAGAAAATAATAATTGTATAAAATAATTAAAAAGACTTTTTGTAAAATAGTAGAATAATACAATTGTATAATTTGCTGTTTTGATAATATAAATAGGCTTTGACATACATGTAAAAACACTCGCTCCTAGGAGCATAAGAAAAACCGGAATCGCGCGGTGGCGCGGTTCCGGTTTTTCATTGCGAACGCTAAAAAGGAGAATGACGTGTTTTGTGCCAGTCTATTTACGTTAAGCGAATACCATCCCAAAGGTAGGTAATCCCTTCATGCTGCTTCACCGCTTTAACACGACCATCTTGTGAAATCACAAAAACGATAGCTGCCGGATTGTATTTTGCGTAGCGAATAGCAGAGCGGTGTCGCGTACCATAAGACGTAATTTTTAGAACACGTGATTCTCGCGCATGCGGAGATAGTGCTTGCTTGATTGAGCTCAATTTGTCATTCGTTAGGCGGATTTCTGTACCAAAGCCGAGTACTTCTAAGTGGTCATTCATCACAACAGCGCCATCAACTTCTGAAAGTGACGCAATGAAATGCTCATGCTCGGCAATTCGCTCATTTGCCTCTTTTACATGAAATACTTTGTCGACCATATTCATTGGTTGTTGCTGCCCAAGATAGGTTGAAAAATCACTTGCTAATGTTTTCGTCAATTGACTCATCTCAGGCATGGCTTTCATTTTATGAAGCCAATTTAAATGTTCAACGGTGTTGACAAGTTTTGGCCAAATCGCCGGTCCACGCAGTTCATATTTCATATCGAGCGCATGGGGATCAGCCGTAAAGGTGGACGGGACAATAATGAGTGTACCACCATGACGTTCTTTTTCAATAAGCTTCAACATATTACTAAGGGTTCTAAAGTATACTTTTTTCGCTAAATTTCTTGAGCCTTTTCCGGCAATAAATAATTCCGTTAAAACCTCTTCAAAATGCTGTCCGATAATCCCTTCACTAATTGTTCGAGCCGGATATTTTACAAGCTGGCCACCACTTAGGCGATACAATTCCTCACTTCCGGCACTCGCAATCAGTTCACCCGGCTCGAAAACACTGAGCGTAAATAAATGAGCGGACGGGGCCACAAGCGACAGCATTTCATCTTTAATGCGCGAAAATGTATTTTCTACAGGAAGTACACCCCATACGACAAGTTCGTCTGAGTTAGTTTGTGAGATATGCTTTTGCGCACAAATAGCCAAAATGCTTTTTTCCGGATCAAATGCCGGACAGAGCCGCTTGATTTCACTTTTTGTGAAGGGAATTGGATGATCAAAAAACGTAGGTGCCTTCGTATCACTAAGTACAGACGACAGCTCATGTGGATTCAAATAGGTCACCTTTGCGGTACTCGGTCGCGCCTCTTCCTTCGCAAAACTTAAATGATACATGATATGTAGCATAGTAAGTAATTCATCATCATTTGGAAAATGCACGATTGGCTCAGGTAAATCATGTGTTTTTAAATAATGCTGCCAGTCACTCTTGGTTCGTTCAACGAGGTCTGGTGGATAAAGGTAGTTCATAGAACCCCTCCTTTTTCTTCAGTATAACGTATTAAAAAATCAGATGCGATGAATGATTTTTGTGATTATCTGTAAATATTTTACACTGTAGTAGGGACGTAGAACATGAATGAACAAAAAAATATATTTATTGATACAGAGCCATTAGGACTTGCTGGGGAAAAGTAAAAAGTGCATATGCAGGAAAGGACTGTTCATGGTCCCGCTCAGCTAAGTGTGCTCGTATCAGCCATTCTATAAACAGTATAGTAACGGACCAGGCAGCTCGCTTTTTGGGCTGCTTTTCCAATAGAAAAAAACAGCCGGTGTCAGCTGTTTTGACTATATTTATGCGCCATAGCCTTCTGGTGGTGGCGTTGCTTTTTCAGCATGGCGACTTGCCGGTTCCCATTCACGCCACGTATTGATTTTTTTCGTCGTATGGTCGAGTGCGGCATCAAAGACCATGCTTCCTAAAATGAAACGAAGCGGGGGATTTTTTGCTTGCACGATCTCCCATAAGGCATCAGCCGCAAGCTCCGGTGCGCTATCGACAGATTGGTTTTCTTGCTGACTAAGTTCCTCACGATAAGAATCATAACCGGGTAGCTGCTCTGCGAATTGTAGCTTTAAATACAAATTGGTCCAGTAGCCACCCGGTTCGACAATCGTTGTATGAATGCCAAAGTGAGCGGCTTCGTGTGCCAATGCTTCACTAAAGCCCTCAAGCGCAAACTTACTAGCACTATACATACTCGTCATCGGTCCGGTGACAATCCCCCCAATACTTGAGATTTGAATAATATGCCCGCTTTGCTGGCTTCGCATGATCGGCATCACCGCCTGTGTTACCCAGACAGCACCAAAAAAATTCGTCTCCATTTGATCGCGTACTTGTTGCTCTGTAAATTCTTCTGCCATCCCAAGCATCATTGAGCCCGCACTATTTACGACAATATCAATATGTCCGAAATGCTGGTGAACTTTTTGAATAGCTTGTGTGATTGCTTCTTTTTGCGTGACATCCGCCACCATAGGGAATAACTGTGTCGGATAATCCTGCCTAAGCTCCTCTAATGTTTCAATATGACGTGCTAGTCCGGCTACGTTATCGCCTGACTGGAGTGCTTTTTTTGCAAAGGCATAGCCAAGACCACTACTAGCGCCTGTAATTAACCAAACTCGTGTCATTTGCAAAACCTCCTTCCATTATCTTTACCCAAAAGGTGCAAAATCATTCAATGAACAGAAGGTATTCCACGCATAATAGATGATAAATATTGATATGATAGCTTTTTGCTATTTTATTAAATTATACAAATATAAAAAAGAAGAAGCCATCTGATGAAAGCTTCTGCGTATTTTTATTTTTTCTTTTGATTATCCATTTCTTTTTTCAAGAAATCATCAAACATTTTTTTCACTTCATCACTTTTTAATAGATCCGTCATAAACTCGGTTACGTCCTCACCACGAATGTTTTTCTTCGCAATACGGTAGCAAATTTCGGATACCGTAAAGCCAAGTGATACGGTAATTGCTGTCGCAACCGAGCCGTTAATAACCGAGCCTGCACCTGGAATAAATTTTGTAAGCTGTGCTACGAGGTAGCGTCCAAGATTGCTGACAAGTGTTCCTGCACCGAGCGCACTGACGATAACCGAAATATTTTCGAAGTCACTATCTAAGCCATATTGCTTCATAATGCGACCAATCATCGCGCTTTGGTTCGCTAATAAAAGGGGACCATCTGCAAATGGAATCGGCGTAAAGCCGACCGCAAACGAAGCGGCCGCATGCTGACGGATAGCTTTATTTACTTCTTTTTTCACAAGGTCGACATTCGTACGCTGAGCACGTAAGAATGCATATTTCACAGACGGCTCGATATGCTCGTATGTCCAAGTGATGAGCTTGCTAAGCTCGAAATTATCGCCTGCATCATATACGGTTGAGACATAGAAATGAGGGATATTCGCCTGCTGTAAAATGGCTATCATCGCACGCAAATCTTCCTCAGCCGCCATATCAGCCTTTGTTAGCACAACAGCAAGGGGCTTACCCGTTTTCATAAAGCGCTCAATCATCGCGATATCCATATCGGTTACGCGGCTATTTGGTGCGGCAATGCAGTACCACACCATATGAATTTGGTCCGCTGGTTTGGTTTTGCTGTCTTCCATATAGAGCTGCATTTCATTTAAAAATCGAGTATGTTCCTCAGTTGCGAGTTCATAGCCTTTCGTATCAAATAGGGTGATCGGCATATTCGGAATCGAATATTTCGTTGTTTCCTGTGTGACAGGCTTCCCATTACCGACCTTTGTAAAATCGACATCAAACACTTTGTTGACAAGTGCTGATTTACCAACACCTGTTGCGCCTACAACGAGAATATTGGCATTGCCATCCTCTTTTAAAAATACTTCGAGCGCTTTTTCAACTTGCTCGGTCATCTGATAGTCTTCCTTTGTCATCTATAATTCCTCCTTGTCAATCGCGGCACTTGCACGTGCAATAGTTTGGCGTGTTTCATCTTCAATACGAGCACGATTTTCCGTCAAATACCGCTCCATCTCTTTTTGAAACTTGCGTCCTACTTGTGGCGGTGCTTGCATTAAAATCGTTGAACGAAATGCCTCTTCTAATTTACTAAAGGCCACATCTAATGCTTCAATGCGCCACTCATTATCGACGTGTTTCGTGCGATTTGTACGGCGTGCCGGATGAGTCACATCAAGTGTACTTGCATACGTAGTCATCGCGGCATGCACTTCTCGCTCCATTAGTAGATTTAAATCTTGGCTTACAAAGCGCTCAGATAGCTGCTTCGCAAGTGCAACCGCTTCCTTACTTGATGGACTTTCCTCGATACGTCGGCGGTACTCACCAGCCACTTTACGATTTGCTAAATAGAAAATACGCTCTGGTAGTCGCTCATTTAGCATCTCTAAATAATTGACACGAATATGTGCGGTAATCTCTTCAAGACCCTGCTGTTCAATGACCTGGCCCGTCATCAGTTTTTGCGCCACACTATTGACTGGAATAACGGTAACATCCTCACGCGTCGCATCGTGTATGGTCTCTGTTAGCTCAGCGATGACTTGCGGCGATACGAGCGAAGCCTTTGTTAGCGCCACAATAACATGGATTTTTTTCTCCCGTAGCATATCAATTACTTTTAAATCAAAATCCTGCACGCGAGCAGAGGCGCCTGAAATACAATAAATGGCGATATGCACCCATTCTGCAACGGCTGCTTTATAGCCGCGTGTCTCAAGGAAATGATTAAAGTCTGCTAGCCATACCTGGTCTTTGCCCTGCTCAATGCCCCATGAATCAATTAGCGATACCGGAATGCCATTTAATACGAGCTTTTCCTCAAAAAAGCCTTGCTCGGTCACAGGTTTTCCGGCACCAGTGGCACGTTTTGGCGCATTAAATAAATAGTTGATAAGGGACGATTTACCAACGCCTGTCTGCCCTAAAATCGCGACATTTACAGATTGGCGAGCGCGTGTTGGTAGCATGGCCTCTTTCACTTGTGAAATATAGCTCTCGACTAAATCTGCTACATCACGATTTGTGCGAAGCTGCTCTAAAATATAGTGTTCAAAGGCATCCGCTACATGAATTGACGACTTATTGACAATGGCACGTGCTTTTTTCGATGTTTTGCCAATCAGTGTTTTGAAGCGCCCAGGTTTTTCTTCGACTTCTTCAATAGGACCGCGTAGCTGTTTGAAGAATGCAGATACATTTGATGTAAATGTATCTAATGATAGCTTTTGTTCAGGCTGCTCCTCGAAAAAAGCAATTTTAGGTGATAATGGCAGTAAGAGTTCCTCAGCCACCTGATGCAAAATAGGCGACAAATCCTTTGTTAAAAATTGTGCAGTAAATTGCTCAGCCTGCTGCTGTGCATTTTTCGTGCGCCATATTTTTTCAACTTTTTCCTTATACGGAATCAATGCTTTTTTCGCATACAGCATCATTTTCGCGCGGAAGTAAGCACGAACGACGCGCAAATAACCTTCAAATAATGCATCTTCTAACATGATGACATCATCTGCATTTGTTAACGTTACATTCGGTGGCAGTGTCATATCCAAATCAATGGGCCCCTCTACATGACGAAGTGCAATAACAACCGGCATTTTCTTCGCCGCCTGCTGAATCGTAAACAATTCATCCGCAGTTGGCCCTTTTGCATCCATAATGTAGAGCATGATATTTGCTGAGTGATTGCTATTAATAATTGGAATATCGCCTACTTGCGTCAAGGGTAATGTAAAATCCTGCGTACTAGGTTGTTTATATAATAAAATATTGAGCTGTGTTAAATCCACGTCATCACCATCTTTTTCTAGAATGTACTATAGTATACGGAATACCCGAAAAAATGTTTCATCGAACACAAAAAAACCGAGACAATCGCCTCGGGTTTGATATTATTTCAACATTTTTTTGTAGTCGCTACGTTGAATGCTCGTAAAGTTAACATGATCGAGCGACGTTTTTTTACCATCTAGACGGAAATAAATTGTTTGTAATTTAGGCATGTTTTTAAAGAATGTTACAGCGATGCGATCCGTGAAGAATTGGCCACCAGTAGAGCCTTGCACGACTTGGCTAGTTGCTAGAGATGATTTGAAATTAAGCGTAATCGTTTTTTCTGATTTTGATACAGCATACCCTTTTACATAATGTGTATAGTGTAGCTCATGCATTAAAAATTTTGTCATTGAACCATTTTTAGCGTAGCTATAAGGCGACTTATGCTCAACGACTAATTTTGTCGCCATTTTATTTGGAGCATAGATTGTGAGTTGTTGTGAGGCATGTGCTGCAAGTGGAGCCGTCATAAGTGGTAGCGCAATCATCGTTGCAATGAATGGCTTTGTCCATTTCTTCATTGTGAATCACACCTTTCATTTTAAGTTATAGTTATCTATTCCCGCTGCAAACAGAAAAAATGCTAGGGAAAGGGACTTATTAGGCTTTTAGGTATGTATGACTACAAATGAATCAGGCGTTTATTTTTGAGGAATAGTGGAAGAATGACAATAAAGAAATAATAGTAGGAGGTGCATAAATTGAAGCGTCTTATTAGCTTCTTAATAGGGCTCATTGTTTTTTTAGGCATAGGCGCGCTTGCGTTGATGGTGTTTGACATTCCCCAGTTGTCGGATATACAGCGACAACTAAGCGGTTATGAATGGTTTGAGCCTACGCTCTATATTTTGACTACGCTTATTGTCTTCATTGCGCTTATTCTTCTTCTGTTTGCCTTTTCTACATCATATAAAAAACGTGGTATTTATGAGCGCTTTGAGGATGGCGACATCTATATTACGAAACAAACGATTGAAAATCATGTGAAGCAGGCCATCGAAAAATATGATGATGTACGGCAGCCAACTGTTGCGGTGAAATTACATCAGCGTTCAAAAGATTCCTACCTCGATATTATGATTGATATGCTCGTAACTCGCCCTGATACACAGGTATTATTTGAACAAATGTATAGCGATATTAAAGCGAGTACTGAGCAGTTTGCAGAGATGCCTGTGCGTCATTTGAAATTTCAGCCGATTGATCAAAAAGAATTACGCCGTCGTGTGATTTAATTTACTAAAAAGGAGTCGATTATAATGAATGAAGAAAAAGTATACAATGACCAAGCAGGAGTAAATGAAGCACTTGAACAGCCGAAACATGAAAATTCATTAACATTTGATGATGGTGTTATTGCAAAAATTGCGGGGTTAGCAGCACGTGAAATGAATGGCATTTTAGATATGAAAGGCGGTTTTACAGACCGCTTTAGCTCGAACAATGTGGCACGAGGTGTGTCGGCAGAGGTTGGAGAAAAACAAGCCATTGTCAATTTAAACGTGATTTTAGAGTACGGTCAAAGTGCACCAACTATTTTCAAAAAAGTAATTGATCTTGTAACGGAGCAAGTAGCTTATATGACGGGTATACATGTTGTCGAAGTAAATATGCATGTTAGCGACGTTATGAGTGCCAAGGAATATGAACAAGCAACTACGAAAGAGAAAAACACTGGAAAGTTAGCGTAATATAAAAACGTACACGAACCTTTTCGTATACGCGACCATAAATAATCGTGAAAAAAATAACGCTCGCAACAGTCGTAATCATACAAGGAACGATAAATGAGCTATCCATTGCGAAAATAACATCCTTACGGAACCAATTTTGGAATGGTAATCCAAATCCTAATAATATAATGAAAAATAAAATTTTGAAGCCGATATGCTTACCCCGCATTTTTTTAATTGCGCCGTTCACACCAAGACGTAAAAGCGCGAGACCTAGTCCAACCGCAACGAAAATGAGTAAATAAAATTTCACTGCATCATTAAAAATAAAGGCTTTCCCAATCAAGACGACTAAAATTGCTGCAGCAATCGTTAAAAAAATGGTACTTTTTTTCATACAGAACTCCTTTTAAGATGATGTAACTATCATAAGATGCGACGTATACTATAGCAATAATCACTATTTAACAAAGTGTTGAATGGTTTGGAGGGTATTATGACAATTTATAATGAAATGAATGCTGCAACTAGGCAAAAAATTATGAATGCACTGATTACATTATTACAGCAACGCCCACTATCAAAAGTATCGGTTCAAACAATTGCCGACCAGGCAGAAGTCAACCGTGGTACAGTGTATGTCCATTTTGTAGATAAGTACGCCATCCTAGAAACAATTGAAAAACGTTTAATTGAGGGCTTAGAAAAAGCTATCAAGCCGCTTCAGCCAGCGTCGATTTTAGCAGAAGCCCAACAAGGCATCGTGTCGCCATTTTCTACACGAGTATTTCAGTACATTGAAGAACAGCAAAAAGTATTTCGTATACTATTACTTCAGGATGTCGAATTTACAAAGAAGCTACGCGATTTTTTTATGAATCAATTTATTGAAAAAAAGGCGTTAATAATTGAAAATGTGCCTATTTCCTATACGGCCGCTTTTGCTGCATCGGCATTTTTAGGTGTGGTGGAACAATGGCTGACAGCACAGGAGATTGATGGCCAGACGGCGGCTACTTATTTTAGGTTTAAAGAAAATAAACTAGTTTATTATTTTAGTCCTTTCGTTTGGAATTAAGAAACTAAACCTTTTTACCTGTTAGAAATTCATCTTATTGGGCAGTCTACTACATAAGGGTGTCCAATAAAGAAAACATGCATCCGATTCATTCAAAAACCTGTTAATTCAAAGGAGGAAAATGAACATGGAGCAAGAGAACAAGAAAAAACAACAATTAGAGGACTATACAGTAGAGGATCGAGATAAGGCGCTGACAACGAATCAGGGCTTGAAAATGAGTGAAGATGAATTTTCATTAAAAGTTGGAGATCGTGGACCGACGATTATGGAGGATTTTCATTTTCGTGAAAAAATGACACATTTTGACCATGAGCGAATCCCAGAGCGCGTCGTCCATGCACGCGGAACAGCTGCACATGGCTATTTTGAAAGCTACGGGGATGCGAGTGATATTACGATGGCGAAGTTTTTAAGTGAAAAAGGAAAGCAAACGCCTGTTTTTGTACGTTTTTCAACAGTGGCAGGTTCTCGTGGGTCGGCTGACAGTGTACGTGATGCACGTGGCTTTGCGACGAAATTTTACACAGAGGAAGGAAATTATGACCTAGTCGGTAATAACATTCCGGTATTCTTTATTCAAGATGCTATTAAATTTCCAGACTTTGTTCATGCAGTGAAGCCAGAGCCGCATAATGAAATTCCACAAGCACAAAGTGCCCATGATACATTCTGGGATTTTGTAGCGAATAACCAAGAAGCTGCGCATATGGTGATGTGGCATATGTCAGACCGTTCCATTCCACGAAGCTATCGTATGATGGAGGGCTTTGGTGTCAATACGTATCGCTTTGTCAATGAAGATGGTGTGGCACACTTCGTTAAATTGCACTGGAAACCGGTACTTGGTGTTCACTCGTTTGTTTGGGATGAGGCACAAAAGATTGCCGGGAAAGATCCAGATTTCCATCGTCGAGACTTATATGATGCTATTGAACAGGGCAATTATCCAGAGTATGAATTAGCGGTGCAACTGATTCCAGAAGAGCAAGAATTTGCATTTGATTTTGATATTTTAGATCCAACGAAGATTTGGCCTGAAGAACAAGTTCCGCTTCGAAAGCTTGGAAAGATGACGCTTAATCGTAATGTGGACAATTTCTTTGCAGAAACAGAGCAAGTGGCCTTCCATGTAGGACATGTTGTACCAGGGATTGACTTCTCAAATGACCCGTTATTACAAGGCCGTTTATTCTCTTATACAGATACGCAGTTGATTCGTCTTGGTGGTCCTAATTTCCACGAGATTCCAATCAATAAACCAGTTTGTCCATTCCATAATAATCAACGAGATGGCTATAACCGTCAAACAATCAACCGCGGTCAAGTAAGCTACCACAAAAACAGCTTGCAAAATAATACACCAAACCCTGTTCCACGTGCTAATGGTGGATATGAGCATTACCAAGAAAAAGTAGATGGTCGAAAAATTCGTGCACGTAGTCAAGGCTTTGAGGATCACTTTTCTCAAGCACGTCTATTTTGGAATAGTATGACACCAATAGAAAAAGAACATATTATGAAGGCATTCTGCTTTGAAGTAGGGAAAGTACAAAGTATGGATATACGTAAACAGGTTGTAGAAATGGTGGCACATATTAGCCATGACCTAGCAAAAACTTTAGCTGAAAAAGTGGGCGTTACTGCGACAATTGAGACCATTCCAGAAGAGACAGAAATGAAGCAATCACCAGCTGTAAGTATGTACACGAATCCAATTCGTTTTGTAGAAACGAAAAAAGTTGCGGTCATTATTCAAAAAGGGGAGGAAGCAAAGCCACTTATTGAAGCACTAGAAGCAGCGGGTATTGTCGTCGAAATCGTTAGTGATCGACAAGGAACGTTAGGAGACGTTATAAGTGACCATACATTTGATACAGCTTCTCCGGTATTATATGATGGTTTAATTGTTGCGACGAAGTTTGAAGATGCGTTAACACAACGTAAAGTCGAAACATTTATTGATGAAGTATACAATCACTATAAAGCGATTGGCTATACGGATGAGGATGTTATTCAAGTTGCTTATAGTAAAGCACCTGGCGTTGTGAAAGGATTAGAAGCCTTTATTGATGCACTCGCAACAGATCGTCATTTTGATCGTGAATACGCGATTGGATAACTTAAGAGAAGAAGTAGGGACAGCTTCCCTGCTTTTTTTTATTGCTTTTTTTGTTGCAAATACAATATAATAATGTTGTATTTACAACAAAGTGAGGTGTAATATGACAACGATTTTACGGGAAATTGGGATGATTGCGCGTGCGCTGGATTCGATTAGTAATATCGAGTTTAAAGAATTAAATATGACGAAGGGTCAATATCTGTATTTAATTCGTATTTATGAACATCCGGGTATTATTCAAGAAAAAGTGGCAGAGATGTTAATGGTAGACCGTACGACAGCTGCGCGTGCTGTACAAAAGCTTCAGCAACAGGGGTTCATAGAGAAACGTGATGATGCTACAAATAAAAAAATTAAAAAGTTGTATGTGACAGAGAAAGGTGCTGCGGTTTATCCATATTTAAAGCGAGAAAATGATTATTCTGATGATGTCGCATTAGAAGGCTTTACGATAAAAGAAAAACAATTACTACAAGACATGCTTGAAAAAATGCGTCATCAAGTAGAAGTAGAATGGGATTTTGTGAAAAAGGGAAATAAACGACAGTATTAGGAGGTATTTTATGAAATTTGTACAGTGTACGCCAACCGATGTAGCAACTTTACAACAAATTAGCCGCGAAACATTTTACGATACATTTGTAGGGACGACGCCAGAAGAAGATATGGCCAATTTTTTAGATGAGGCTTACGCAGAGGAAAAGCTCGTAGCTGAACTACGCAATCCACAGTCCACTTTTTATTTTTTAAGAAATGATAAAGAGCAGGTAGTGGCGTATCTAAAAATAAATGTAGGGGATGCCCAGACGGAGGATATGGGTGAGGATACATTAGAAGTTGAACGGATTTATGTGCGTAAAGCATATCAGAAGCAGGGGTTAGGTAAGTTATTAATGAATGAAGCATTCAAACAAGCTGAATTGAAGCACAAAACGAATGTCTGGTTAGGCGTATGGGAGCATAACACAAATGCCATTGCTTTTTACGAGAAAAAAGGCTTTCAAAAATTTAGTGAACATGCCTTTGTTATTGGTGACGACACGCAAATTGATTGGCTAATGAAATGTGCAGTAGAGTAGAATAAATGGAGTAGGAATCTTTCAAGATTTCTCTTTTTTTATTTTTAAGTAAAAAATCTTATTTTTATAAGTAGTTCTAAAAATATGTTAAAGCATCTTTTAGATTGGAAGACTATTAATAAGAAACATCTATGACATAAGGAGGAAATGGTAATGAAAAAAATTTTATTTATTTCAGAACATGGAGATCCCCTAGCACCACTTGGTAGTAGACAGGCTGGAGGTCAGAACAATTATGTCAAACAATTAGCATTAGAACTGGATAGCTTAGGATATGCTGTGGATATTGCTACGCATTGGTGTAACACATCCGCACCACAAATCGAGAAAATTGGGCAACATAGTTATGTACATCGCTTCGATGCAGGTGTCCATGGCTATGTTGATAAAAATGATATGCGTAGTTTGATGGGTACTTTTTATAAAGAAATTGTAGAAGCGCTACCTATTTCATCGTATGCCATTATTCATACCCATTACTGGATGTCAGGCCTTGTGGGATGCGAGCTGAAGAAAAATTATGGAATTCCATTTATTCATACTAACCATTCATTGGCACTTGCTAAAAAAGAAGGAAGCGGCGAACTAGACCGTTTCCGCTTAGCATGTGAGCGACAAGTGTTAATTGAAGCGGATACGGTACTTGCTACAACAAAGCAAGAAAAAGAATTAATAGAACGATGTGCCCCAAAAAGCCGTGTAGAAGTCATTCCGATTGGTGTTGCACCAATTTATTTAACAAAATCAATTGACGTTTCACATGTAAATACAAATTATTATTTTTATGCAGGACGTCTCGTTAAAACAAAAGGAATCTTTGAATTGATTGCGGCTTTCAAAGAAGTAATAACGAAACCTGATGTACCGAAAGACGTTTTATTAATTGTAGCAGGCGGCACAAAGGCAAGCATTAATCCGAAGACACAATTACCGCGTAATCGAAAAATATTAAAAGCCTTACAGGGCATAGAAGACCGTGTACTCTTTATTGGACCGCAAAATGCGAAGCAGTTAAAAGTCTTATATGCAAATGCCATTGCAACAATTATGCCATCTTACTATGAATCATTTGGGATGGTGGCAGCAGAGGCACAAGCGACGGGATGTCCCGTCATCGCGACAAATGTCGGGGGACTTCAAGAAGTAGTCGTAGATAATCGTACAGGCATCCACGTGCCAAAAGCATCACCAAAGGCCTTGGCGTCTGCGATGCGTGAGTTATTAGTAAAGAAAACAATGCGTCTAATGATGAAAAAACAAGCAAAAAAACGTGCTATGACAACATTTAACTGGAAAGAAATTGTGACAGATATTACTGCATTGTATAAAAGGAGTTTGACATATGTATCCAAATCTTAAGGAGCAAGTGCTTGCAACCGATCTTGACGATACGCTTGTAAGCGAGAAGATTTCACATGAGCAGTTATGGACATATTTTGGTGACAATCGTCCCTCACTTATTTATATAACAGGGCGTTATTTTCAATCAGCCTATCAGCTCATACAAGAAAACAATTTGCCGCAGCCAGATATTTTAATTTGTGATGCAGGCGGCTCTATCTATTGTGGTGAAACATTTAATGAAGATTTACTCTGGAGTGCGGCATTTCAAAAAATGCCTGTGAAAGCAATTGAGGAAATTGCGAATGAGTTAGATATTGAATGTCAGCAGGTTGATGCTAATAATCGTTTGGCACTGAATGCGACACCAGAAACTTATAAATTATTCAAATATGCCCTACAAGCTCAAGGCATTGAAGCGACAACGATTTTCAGTAATGAACGCCAACTCGATGTGTTAGCACCTAATGTGAATAAAGGAACAGCATTACATTATGTGCTTGAAAAATGTCAGCATACGAAAAATGTTGTGGTAGCGGGTGATTCTGAAAATGATGTGCATCTCATTGCAGCTGGATACCCGGCAATTATTGTTGGCAATGCTTGCGAGGAGTTAAAGCTTCTTGAGGGACCTTTGATTTACCATGCAGAAAAGAGTGCTGCTGAAGGGATTATTGAGGGTTGGCATTTCCATCGTCATCAATACGATATTGTTTAATGCATTAAAAAAGCAGAAATCCAGTAATGGATTCCTGCTTTTTTATTAGGTTCTTTTCATAAAATAAACAGGGACTAATAATAATGTACCAAGAGCTCCACCAAAGAAAATACTGCCAAATAATAAAAAGTAGAAGAATGCTGTAAAACTACCTTCAATGGATAAAGAAATAGCGATGCCAATGAATGCCAATAGCTCAATACAAGCGCCAGGTAATAGGAAAAAACGGCGACTTCCAAAAAGTTTCATCGCAAGTCCAATAAATAGCACAATGGCCATTGTTAATATCGCATAGGTTACGAGTGGATTTTCCATACTATCACCTCTTTCATTTTTCTGATACCCCTTCATTAAATAGTTATGCGTAGATTGAAAAGAGTTAACAAAGGATTTACAAATGGTTATTTTGTTTACATATACTTGAAAATCAATATAAATTATACTTCATTATATATTTAGGTATAGATAATGGGTATATTATACAAATTTTATTTAAAAATATCTTATAATTTTTCATTAGTTTTTTAGGACTTAATAAATAAAAAAAACAGCAATTCTATTTCTGAAAGTAAATATAGAAGTCTAATGAATCTATTTTATATTCAGTATAATAATAAATTATTATACTGAATATAAAATAATAGAAAAATGATAGATAAACAAAAAAATAATGATTTTGAAATTATAGTTTAAATAGTTTACACTATTTATGTAGTGTAAACTATTTAAAAATAATTAAATTAAATGGATAAAATGGAGGTTTTATTTATGAATTCTATAGCAAATAGTGTTTATAAAAGTTACTTTTATTATCATTTAACAAATTTGAAAGCACGGATAGACGCGTGGCCTTCTACAACAATGAAACATGATCTGCTTCAAAAATTATTGTACATTGAACAAACAGCAAAAATAACAGAAGCTGATTACATTGACTTTGTAAATAGATTAAAAAAGATGAAATTACAAGTACTTGAATTTGATTTATGTCTCTATTGTTTAAAAGGACTCATCGCATATAGTTTTGAAAAAAGCATCTAAGGAGAGATTAGCTATATGGGAATTGATAATTATATGACGGTTCAAGAAGCGGTAAAGCGATGGGAAATTACATTGTATCGCTTGAATAAAAAGCTATCTGATAATGATTTAATGAGACGAGCCGTAGATGATAAAATTTTAAAAAACTTTAAAGTAGATACAACAGATAAAAATAACTGGATTATTTCAAAAAAATTTATGGAAATGTGGTTTGGACCAGAACCTATAAATGAGCGCAAATAAAAAGGAACGAGGACAAAATAGGTCATTTTCCTTTTTTTAGCGTTCGCAACAAAAAACCGGAACCGCGCCATCGCGCGATTCCGGTTTTTCTTATGCTCATAGAAAAGGCTGTTTTTACACGTATGTCAAAGCCTCTCCTTTGTTTGTTCTTAGTATGGATTTGTACCAAGAATTGTTGCTTGTTTAATATAAATACGATTAGGCAGTTTTAATTGATTTACAATTACTTCTGCTAAATCTTCTGGTTGCATCATACGTTCGGCTTTTTCTTCGTCAATTAAACCAGATTCACGCGCTAACTCTGTTACGACAGTACTTGGTGCTAGTGCTGTCACGCGAATGTTATTACGGCGTACTTCTTGTGCTAATGATTCAGTTAAGCCGATAATACCAAATTTTGCTGCAGAATAAGCTGTTGATGTTGCGGCACCATTTAAGCCATTTGTTGATGAAATGTTGATGATGTCACCTTCATTTTTTTCAATTAATTGTGGTAATACTGCATGGGTCACGTAATATGTGCCTTTAATGCCAGTATCGACAATTTTCACCCATGTTTCAGGATCTTGTTCGACTAATTTTCCAAAACCACCCATGCCAGCATTATTAATTAAAATGTCAGCTTTGCCAAGTGCTTTTGTTAATGTAGCGACTGCTTGTTGCACTTCCTCGTTGTTTGTAACATCTGCTGTTGCAAAGGCAGATGTACCACCTTGTGCTTGTATCGCTTCAGATACTTCTTTGACTTGTGCTTCTGTGCGAGCAAGTAGTCCTACATGCACGCCCTCTTTTGCAAGTGCTTCTGCCACCGCACGACCAATACCACGGCCTGCGCCTGTAACAATAGCAATTTTACCTTCTAGTGATTGTACCATTCTACTCATTCCTTTCAATGAACCTTATTTTATTATAAACTTTTTTCCTGATTTTTAAAAAGAAACGTTTTCCATGTTTAAAATGATAGAAAGTTGTCAATAATGTAAAGTAGATAGTACAAATTCGAGACATTTCACTAAAAGGGGGGATTATTCCTTGGATATTCAAAAGTATGATGAAATAAAACAACGAGTTACATTACAATTTTCAGCTGAAGAATGGGGTACAATTTGTCAGTTATTAAAAGGACAACGATATGACCAAACAGTACCTGATAAAATTTTATCGATTGCTTCACATATCGAGATGCAAGAACATTTCTTTACACGACGATAATTTACAAAAAGATAAGGTGAGAGCATGTACTTAAAATCTTATAACCATGACAAGCAAAAAATTCTACTAGAAATGAGCGAAGATGAATTTCAAGAACTATGTGAGTTATTAGAGACACATCAAATGTCGCGACAAGCTATAGATAAATTGAATTTTTTAAAAGAACAACGAGAAGAACAGAGTAAAAGTGGCATATGAGTGTCTAAATGACGCTCTTTTTTTATTGCTCAAATGGTATACTAAAGAGCAAAAGGGAGGCGTTGACGATGGAAGCTACATGGATTCTACATGCGTTTAATGCGCTAGATGGGAAAAACTTACGCCAGGTCTATAGCATGTATGTGGAAATGACCTCGCTTGATTTGTTTGGCTCAGCATGGAATAAAGAATTAGAAGCGGTAATGAATAATCACGTCACACGTTTGGCAAGCTTGTCTGATGATGAGATTCGTTTACAACTAGTATTACAGCTTTTACAGACAACAAATCAACGTGCCGTACATATTGAAGAGACACAAGAATTAGAGCTTGCATACGCCAGAATTTTAGGTGCAACAGGTGAAATATCGATTGAACCATTAATTGAGCGATTCTTTCAACAATTACTAGAGGATACTGAGCATCAATGGCAGCACTTAAAGCCAATTGAACGCTCACATATTGCAAAAGTATTATTCGACTATAGCGCAACATTTAGAGCAGATATTCGTGAACAAGTGCAGCAGGGGCTTGGGATGCGACAAATGACATCACGACATTTAGAGCAGGCACTGACAGAGCGTGGTGTCGCACAGGGGATTGAGCAGCTTTATCAGCAATTTGGCGTGAATATTATACCTCTTATTGTGAACAGCGTGATTGATATTAAAAAAATAGATGTGCCACTTGGCTTTTTCACCTTGGCAACATCAGAAAATGCGCTAGCAGCTGTATCAAGCAGTTTTCTAACGTATCGTATTGCCAATAAATCAATGAAACGTGAAATGATCCCAGCGATTCTTGTACAAGCTGTTTTACCATATATCCTTGCTGGAAAACCGACTGTTGCGCCGCATTTGCAAACTTATTCAGCACAGATTGCTACGCATTATCAAACGCTGAAAAAATCGCTGCAGCAACTTGAAACACAGCAGCAAGAAGCGCAGCTAGATATTAAAATGTTAACGGATATGACAGTAATTTTAAAAGATAAATTACAACAGGAACGGGTGCATTTACTAGAAGCGGCAGACGCATTGTATTTACGTTTAGAAAAAACAGCGCAACTGCCAGATGTCGCACCGTATACGCAAAATGTGGAGTCGCTACGCCAAGACATTGAACGTTTACAGCGACTGCAAGATACGACCGTAATAAATCAAAGTCTGTTTGATAAGATGAAGGCGGCTACGAAAAAATTAGAGCATCGTACAAAAGTGAAAACAAAAGAACGTGCACTAAGTAAAGAACTAGAAAAAATGGCGATTACCATGTTACAACAGCAAATTCCATTTGATGAGACGCTTCAACTGCCATACACAGCAGCGAAACAACAAACTGCGTCACTTCAGCAGGAACAAAAACTCGTTACTGAAAAATTAGCACAGCGTACGGAAAAAATACAGACCGTGCTTAGGCAATATGAAAAGCTAGAGAAGCAAGTATTTGAGTTAGAAACACGTTATCCACATTTACGCACACCCTAAGCCAAACCCGCTCAAAGATTTCTTTGAACGGGTTTTTAACGTAAAAAAGACGCTATCACTCAGATAACGTCTTACGAATTTATGCGGAAGAAACCGCTGATGGCTGTTGAATCGCTGTAATCGCTTGCATCATATGGATTAAATCTATCATCAATTCGTCATCCTCATGCTCAAAATGTGGTACAGCAATTGTCGTTTGGTTTAGCTGGCACAGCCCGTCACGAATCAGGCAATGGTTGATCTTTTCATAGGCTGTATCAATAGCTTTGAACCAGCGTCCTTTCCCTCGAATGCCGGTCTTTGTGAGCACAAGTATCGGAGATTTACGAACCGTATATGCAAGTAATACCGTTTCCTGTTTTACTTGCTGTGACAAAAAGGGTGTGAGTGTACTACTAAATTGCTCAATCGCTTTTGCAAACGCCACTTCAAGTGTTTGAAAGGCATTTGCTGTGACAAGTGTGAAAAATAACGGATTCTCAATGAGTGCAAGGTGGATGGCCGCATTATGCTCGCCAAATAAGGTCGCTGCTGTTTCGCAACCAGGTAATAACTCAATTGCTTCTGTGTAGCCAATTGCTGTTAAAAAATGCTGTAGCTCCTCATTATCGTTTCCACACAATGCATAGGCTAGAGCAATATGTGTTGGGTGGTACGGGTCAGCCATTAAAAGCGCAAGCACATTTTCCTTTGTTGGCTGTTGTTGGACAACCTGTAATCGCTTCGGAACTTCTTGCCATTGCTGGAAAGGTAAGTTTTCAAGCGCCCAAGCATTATCATATTTCGCATCAGCGGCAAGTTGGACATACACCGTATGTAATGAAATAAAGGTATTATATATCGTTTGGTAATACTGAGCGAGCATCGCTTTCGTGAAAATTTCGTCGTTAATTTTTGCTAAATTATGTGTTTGTTTGGCTTCTTCAAATTGTGTCAAAATCTTCTGTTCAAATGTATCCATTGGTTGCAATGTGACAGCCGCTTGCTCACGAAAAGATACTTCTTCAAGGTCTTTTTGTAGAAGGCGGCCCTGCGAATAATAATAATCAATTTCTTGTGTAGCTAATGCTACGCGTTCTGTACGAATTTTTGAGAAGGCGGCAACGAGATGCAATGCATTTTGTTCGACAAGTTGTAATTTTTTAATGATAGCACTAGCTCGGACAGCCGCAATCTTGCGAATAGCTGCATAATCTTGCGTGATAGTTGGTAAAGTTATTGTGTGACCATATAAAGTGAGTGAATGAGTAGTATTCATCGGAAACGCCTCCTTTTTCTACAATAGTATCATATAATTCTATTTTTCGTATACGATAAACTGCTTTATGTATGACGAATTGTAATATTAAGTGCACCACTCAAAATAAATAAAAAAAGACCCATTCAATATGAGCCTGTATAATTAAAGTTCCTACACCAAAATCAACAGGG